>CAYUTT010000286.1:2996-3462 GCA_964447575.1 uncultured Methyloceanibacter sp. | reverse complement strand
TTTTCTACGGCGCGATGACGCAGATCGGAGAAAAGACCGGCGAAGAGCCGCTGAAGGTGTTCCGGCGCGCGATCGACAACGTGAAACCTACAGTCGAAGTCAAGTCGCGCCGCGTGGGCGGTTCAACCTATCAAGTTCCCATAGAGGTCCACCAGGAACGCCGAGGCGCCCTGGCAATCCGTTGGATCGTTTCTTACGCCCGCGGTCGCGGTGAAAAAACCATGCGGGACCGGCTAGCGGGTGAAATTCTTGATGCGGCTAATAACCGCGGGAACTCTGTGAAGAAGAAAGACGATACGCACCGAATGGCGGATGCCAATAAGGCTTTTGCGCATTATAAATGGTAGTTCGCTCGAACTAACCATAAAGAAAGCCCGAAGAGATGGCTAAGCACGATCTAAAGAAATTCAGGAATATCGGCATCATGGCGCACATTGATGCTGGTAAGACCACCACCACTGAACGC
>CAYUTT010000286.1:0-2986 GCA_964447575.1 uncultured Methyloceanibacter sp. | reverse complement strand
GTGCACGAAGGAACGGCGACGATGGACTGGATTGAGCAGGAGCAGGAGCGGGGGATTACGATTACCAGCGCTGCCACTACCTGCTTCTGGGAACGGAACGGCGTAGATTACCGGATCAACATCATCGACACGCCCGGTCACGTAGACTTCACCATGGAGGTGGAGCGTTCTCTGAGGGTCCTCGATGGAGCGGTTGCCGTCTTCGATGGTGTCGCCGGCGTTGAACCCCAGTCAGAAACGGTCTGGCGTCAGGCGGATAAGTACGTTGTGCCTCGCATCTGCTTCATTAATAAACTTGATCGCGCCGGCGCCTCCTTCGAACGCTCGTTTGACTCCATCATCACTCGCCTTGGGGCCAACCCGGTTGCGCTCCAGATTCCAATTGGAATCGAGGACCAATTCAAAGGCGTGGTTGATCTCGTCACTATGAAAGCGTTGGTCTGGAAGGATGAAAGTAAGGGCTCGGAATATGAGGTCTTAGAGATCCCAGAAGATCTAAAGGCTGCGGCACATGAGGCGCGCGAAAAACTGATCGAAGCAGTGGCAAGCGTGGATGATGCCCTGATGCATAAGTATGTCGAGGGCGAGGAGATCGGTGAGCAGGAAATTCGCAAAGCGCTGAGACAGGGAACGATTGAATTGAAATTGGTTCCCGTTGTGACCGGGTCCGCCTTTAAGAACAAGGGCGTTCAGACGCTGCTCGATGCGGTGGTCGACTATCTGCCTTCGCCTCTTGATATCGCCGCAATCGAGGGCACGAACCCGAAAAACGGCCAGGTCGAGCAACGTCCACCTGACGCTAGCGCCCCTTTCTCGGGGTTGGTGTTCAAGATCATGGCGGATAAGCACCTCGGTCAGTTGTCGTTCGTGCGGATTTATAGCGGGACTATCAAAGCCGGTTCTTATGCTTACAACCCAATCAAGGACACCAGGGAGCGGGTCGGCCGTTTGATGCGGATGCATGCGAACAAGCGGGAAGATATCGATGAGGCGAGCGCGGGCGAGATTATTGCCATCGGTGGAATGAAGCAGGTGACAACCGGGGATACCGTCTGTGACGAGAACCGTCCTGTCGTTCTCGAAGCGATGGAGTTTCCAGCCCCGGTGATTCGGGTAGCCGTGGAACCAAAGACGCGGCAGGACCAGGACAAGCTTGGGGTCGCCCTTGCACGTCTGGCCCAGGAGGATCCGTCCTTTAACGTTTCGACAGATCAGGAGACCGGGCAGACCATTATTGCCGGCATGGGTGAACTCCATCTTGAGATCATCGTTGATCGCATGAAACGCGAGTTCGGGGTCGAGGCTAATGTGGGCAAACCGCAGGTGGCCTATCGAGAGACCATCACGCAACCTGCGCCTGGTAAGGAAGTCTATAAGAAGCAGACCGGAGGTCGCGGTCAGTACGGACACGTCGAGATCGAGATCGAACCCGCGCCCGGCGAGGGCTTCGTGTTCGTAAGTGAGATTACTGGAGGAGCGATTCCGAAGGAGTATATCAAGCCGGTCGAGCAGGGAATCAGGGATGCTATGGAGCGAGGATTCCTCGCCGGGTATGAGTTGGTCGATGTCAAAGTTCGTTTGCTTGACGGCTCCTATCACGAAGTCGACTCTGATGAGCGATCTTTTCATATTGCTGGATCGCTTGCATTTCAGGATGCGGTGAAGAAGGCCAAGCCTGTTCTGCTGGAGCCGATCATGAGGGTTGAAGTCGTCACTCCGAACGATTATACGGGCGCCGTTAACGGAGATCTCAATTCACGGCGTGGCCGGATCGAGAGCATGGAGCCCCGGGTTGGTGGCGCGCAGGTGATCACGGCGTTTGTGCCTCTATCGGAAATGTTCGGATACACAACGGATTTGCGCTCCGCAACTCAGGGGCGCGCCACATCAACTATGCACTTCGAGCGCTACGAACAGGCGCCGAAGCATATTGCTGAAGAAGTAATCGCTAAGGTTCAGGGAGTAGCAAGATAGAAGTGAAGTAGAGCTTTCACTCGTCCAGAAGGAGCGACAAAGATGTCTAAGGAAAAATTCGACCGTTCAAAGCCACACGTGAACATCGGGACAATCGGACACGTGGACCACGGGAAGACGACATTGACGGCAGCGATCACGCGGGTGCTGGGGAAGAACAATCCGAAGGTGCAGTTCGTGGCGTTCGACCAGATCGACAAGGCGCCGGAAGAGAAGGCGCGCGGGATCACGATCGCGACGGCGCACGTCGAGTACGAGACGGCGAACCGGCACTATGCGCACGTGGACTGTCCGGGGCACGCGGACTATGTGAAGAACATGATTACGGGCGCAGCGCAGATGGACGGAGCGATTCTGGTGGTGGCGGCGACGGACGGTCCAATGCCGCAGACGCGAGAACACATCCTGTTGGCGCGACAGGTGGGCGTGCCGGCGATGGTGGTGTTCATGAACAAGGCAGACGCGGTTGACGATCCGGAACTGCTGGAGTTGGTGGAACTGGAAGTCAGAGAGCTGTTGAGCGCGTATGAGTTTCCCGGAGACCAGATCCCGGTAGTGCGCGGGTCGGCATTGAAGGCGTTGGAAGGGGATCCGGAATGGGAGAAGACGGTGGAAGAGCTGATGGCGGCGGTGGATAGTTATATACCGACGCCGGAGCGGGACATTGAGAAGCCGTTTTTGATGCCGGTGGAAGACATCTTCACGATTCAGGGACGGGGGACAGTGGCGACGGGGAGAGTCGAGCGCGGGAAGGTGAAGGTGAACGAGCAGGTGGAGATCGTCGGGATTCGGCCGACGCGGACGACAGTGGTGACGGGCGTGGAGATGTTCAAGAAGCTGCTGGACGAAGGGGTGGCGGGGGACAACGTGGGGTTGCTGCTGCGGGGGGTAGAGCGGCGGGACATCGAGCGGGGGCAGGTGGTTGCAAAACCCGGGAGCATCACGCCGCACACGAAGTTCAAGGCAGAAGCGTATGTATTGACGAAGGAAGAGGGTGGGCGGCACACGCCGT
>CAYUTT010000285.1:0-3465 GCA_964447575.1 uncultured Methyloceanibacter sp. | reverse complement strand
AACGGTCCCGATTATTCTTTGAAGATACTTTATGTAACGACTCGCTAACGCAGGCAGAGCGACGTTGGCTCGAAACCAATCGACCTGATGAGGCTAAATATTGGAGGGTCTTGACAGATCTTTCGCCAGAACATCTGAGCTATGCCTTCTGACTCCTTTCCCGAGCCGTGGAAATCCTTCTTCGGTGAAATCGATGCTTCTCTCGAAGAAGAACTGGCGTTGCACTGTTTGGGTGGCTTTGTAATGACTGTGCTTTACAGATTGGATCGTCCCACCGCGGACGTGGATATCCTGGCGGTCGGATCAAGTGCTGTAATCGAATCTCTGATCGGTTTGGCGGGTCAAGGCTCCCAACTTCACAAGAAATACAAATTTTTGTTTGGACCAGTCTGATAACTCCGGTTTTATCGGCCTTCAACGCTCATACTGTATCGGTCTTTAGTGTTCCTTCGGGATAGGTTGGCACACAAGGCGGCACACAGTCATTCTTTTCATATGTCACCTTGCGTAAGACTTTCGGACCTGCTTGTCCGCTCCCCCCCCCTGCATGGAGCGCTTTGGATTCCCATTCGAGCATCGCCTTGTCAAAGGCAGCGGTAGTGTCTTATCGTTTAGAATCTGTTCAAGCTCCGTTCCATCGCGTGAAGCAGCCATGATCGGCCAGACCGTCGGCCACTACCGCATCGAATCGAAGGTCGGCGAGGGCGGCATGGGGGTGGTCTACCGTGCCCGCGACACCCGCCTCGACAGACCGGTGGCGATCAAGGTCCTGCCTGCGGAGACGATGCTCGACACCGACAGAAGACGCCGTTTCGTGCAAGAAGCGAGGGCCGCCTCAGCCCTCAACCATCCGAGTATCATTACCGTCCACGACATCGACAGGGCCGGCGACCTCGATTTCATCGTCATGGAGTACGTTGAGGGCCGGTCGCTGGACCAGCTGCTCGCCGGCGGGCCGCTGGAGATCGACCAGGCGATCAACTACGGCGTGCAGATCGCGGCGGCGATGGCGGCCGCTCACGCGATTGGCATCATCCACCGGGACATCAAGCCGGCAAACATCATGGTAACCGACGCCGGCCAGGTCAAAGTACTGGACTTCGGTTTGGCAAAGCTCTCCAAGCAGATGACCGCCGATTCGGCTGCCTCGACTCGATCCGCCGGCGCTCTGACCAAGGAGGGTGCTGTCGTCGGGACGTTGGCCTACATGTCCCCCGAGCAGGCTCAAGGCAAACCCGTGGACCTGCGCACGGACGTCTTCTCCTGTGCTGTCGTGCTCTACGAGATGTTGGCCGGCGAGAAACCATTTCAGGGCGATTCTCCGCTTGCGATCCTCTCGGCGATTCTGAGTGAGGCGCCGCCGCCGGTGAAGAAGCTTCGGCCGGACGTACCCTCCGGGGTGAACAAAGTCGTCGCCCGCGGTCTCGAGAAGCAGCGCGAACGGCGCCACCTATCGGCGGCCGAATTGTGGCAAGACCTGCTGGTCTGTCAGAGGAGTCTGGCCGCTCCTGGCCTTTCGGCCTTCTGGCGGAAGCCGAAGCTTGCGGTTCCCGTGGTGGTGCTGCTCGTCGCGATGCTGGCATCGGGGATTTGGTTCCTCATCCAGAGCCGCCAGGTCAACTGGGCCCGTCACGTGGCGCTGCCCGAGATTGTCAGGCTCGTCGAAGAAGGAGACTTGGACGGCGCCTTTCGCTTGGGCCGGCAAGCGGAGCGGTACATACCGCGAGACCCCACACTAATGGGAGCGAAGCGACACTATGCATTGGAACGATCGGTGTACTCGACTCCGCCCGGAGCGGACGTGTACGTCAAGGGTTACCGAAATGTGGACGCAGCCTGGCTGCACGTTGGCACGACGCCCTTGGAGGGTATCCTCCTTCCAGCGGGCTACCTTCGGTGGCGGGCGAGCAAGGAGGGTTTTGCGCCAGCCGAGGGCGCCGGCTTTTTCCTCAACACGCCCTTTCAATTCTCCCTTGTCCCGCTGGAAGATTCACTACCCGGTATGGACTTCGTGCCCAGGGGTCGTTTTCAGCATTTCGGCTTTCCATCGGCAACCCTCGAAGACTTCTGGCTCGACAAATACGAAGTCACTAACCAACAGTTCAAAGAGTTCGTCGACCAGGGTGGATACGAGAAGCGTGAGTACTGGAAGCATCCATTCGTCCGAGGTGGCGAAGTCGTGTCCTGGGAACAGGCTATAGCGGAGTTTCGCGACACCACCGGGCGGCCAGGGCCCTCCACTTGGCGTCTTGGAACCTACGCCGAGGGGCGGGACCAGTATCCGGTGAACGGCGTCAGTTGGTACGAGGCGGACGCTTACGCGGCGTTTGCCGGGAAGAGCTTGCCGACCATCTACCACTGGCTCAGGGCCCATGCGACCCCGCAATCCTCGGACATCCTGCAGCTGAGCAACTTCAGCGGGGCGGGGCCGACCGCAGTCGGCAGCCACTCAGGACTGAGTCCCTTCGGGAGCTATGACATGGCCGGCAACGTGCGGGAGTGGTGCTGGAATTCGGCGGAGAGCGCTGCCGGGGGACGGCACTACATCCTCGGTGCGTCGTGGGACGTTGCGCCTTACCGCTTCCCCGGCCCCGACGCTGCGTCTCCCTGGGATCGTTCGGAGACGAACGGTTTCCGCTGTGCGAAGTACGGGAGTCCTCTGGCCGGCGAGCTCACCTCACCGGTGGAAAGAGCGTCCCGCGACTATGCGAAGGAGACGCCGGTGAGCGACGAGATTTTCGAGATCCACCGGAGCTTCTACTCCTACGAGCGCAAGGATCTGAACGCGGTTCTCGAAGCGGTAGACGACAGTGCGCCCCACTGGCGAAAGGAGACCGTCAGCTTCGACGCGGCCTACGGGAACGAACGCGTGATAGCCCACCTGTTTCTGCCCCGGAACGCCGAGCCTCCCTATCAAACCGTTATCTATTTTGCGAGCGGCGTCGCCCGTCAGTCACGATCGGCCGACGACCTGGAGCTGGTGTGGATGGATTTTCTTCCGCGGATGGGACGGGCGGTCCTCTACCTCGTCTACAAGGGAACGCATCAGCGTCACCTCGGTCGTCCGGCGACATTTCCCTGGGACAGGGACCTCGTGATCAGCTGGTCTCGGGACTTCAGTCGTGCCGTCGATTATCTGGAAACCCGCCCGGACATCGACCACCAGAAGCTCGGATACTACAGCTTCAGCAACCCGGTGATGCCGGTGTTGAGCGCGATCGACGGCCGTATCAAAGTGGGAACCCATATCGGTACCGGTCTGTTCCCCGTGGTCGTGCCGCCAGGGTACGATCCAATTCACTTTGCGCCACGGGCCAAGGAGCCGACCCTGCTAATCGGCGGACGCTACGATTTCATCAGTCCCGTGGAAACCTCGCTGATGCCCCTTTTGCGCCTTCTCGGGGCTCCGGAAGAAGACAAGAGGCTCGCGCTGTTCGAAACGGGGCACGTGGTGCATCCCGGCCC
>CAYUTT010000284.1:0-3470 GCA_964447575.1 uncultured Methyloceanibacter sp. | reverse complement strand
TCGTTCACCCTCCCGCCAAATCAATGACGGAAGGGAATCACGAACCCGACAAAAAAACCAGTTTCCGGAGGTGTCCAGCTCTGTGGTGATCGCGCCCGGCAAGGGCGGCGGGCTCTCCAGTTCCCCCTGCAGATGCTCCTTTTCCGCGAGGTAGCGGCTGTAGAGCATCCTCCAGGCTTCAGCGTCGTGCGCGGAGAACTTCGCGATGCTCGCACAGGTGTCATCCACGGTGGCTCGGATGCTCAAGCAGCGATTGTCCGGGAAGACTTTGCTAAGCGATACGTCGGGCCGGACGAGTTCGAGCCCGTACTCGGCGAGGCGAAGCTCGCCTGCGGCGGAAGACAGATTGGCGAGTTGGTAGCCGCTGGCGTGAACGTCCGTCTGAAATCCGGGAAGCACGAGCTCTCGGGTGCTCGTCATGCCGCCGATCGTGGTCTTTCCCTCGACCACAAGCACGCGTAGGCCCGCCCTCGCCAAGTAGCACGCGCAGGTAAGGCCATTGTGTCCAGCACCGACAACAACGGCATCGTAATGCTTCATTGAATTTCTGGGCTCCCTCGGCCTTTCAAGGAGCGCTCGATAAGGGCTCCAACTCAAAGGCGAGAGTTTGCCAGCAGGTAGGCTTAGGCAAGCCGACTCCTGGCACTCGAAGGCGGCGGGCCAGACCTGGGCGGGTGCACGGGCGTGCGACGCCTTCGTCTCAGGCTAAGGGCAAAATGGCGGGAGTGACGGGACTCGAACCCGCGGCCTCCGGCGTGACAGGCCGGCGCTCTAACCAACTGAGCTACACCCCCTACCGGGCCGCAAAACCACGGCCAGAGGCGATCTTCAGCATGTACGGCCTGGGATTCCCCAAGTCAAGGCGAGGCACGCTGGAGAGGGAGCAGTCTCGCGATTAGGGCTGCGCGCTCCCGGCTGCACCATCTTGCTTTAGGTCGGCCAGGATGGCCTTGGCCGCAGGATCGCCGAGTTCGGCCGCACGGGCGATAAGCGCAGAGCCCTCCCTAGGGTTCAGGCCTACGCCATAGGCGCCCTGATTGTAGAAATTGGCCATGAGCAACATGGCGCGGGTCGATCCCTTGTCAGCCGCCTGGCGGATCAGGCGGACTGCTTCGAGCGTGTCCTTGGGGACGCCCTTTCCCGTCATGAGCGTCATGCCGTAGAGCATCGTGCCGTTCGGATTGCCGGCCTCGCCCGCTTGCCGCATCAGTTCGGCGGCTTCAGGCTCAGGCGAGACAAAGGCCAGGACCAGCATGGCCGACGGGTTGCCTTCGGCGATCAGCTTCTCGAGCAGCGGCTTCGCGGCATTGATGTTCTTGCCAGCCACGTTGGCCAGGGCCGCACCAAGCGCGTAGCGAGGCTCGTCAGGATGGGCCTCGAGGGCCTCTGTGCAAGCCGGCAGCGCACGGAAATGATCGATGCCGCTGAAGGGATGCGCCCATTCGTCAGGGCCGAAGCCGACAAAGGGATCCGTGGCAAGGCGGTTGCAGCGCTCTTCGGGGGGCTCGTTGGTTTTGATCTCGTCGAGATCGGGCGGTGCGGCCAGGGCTGGACCTGAAAAGGGCAGAAACAGGCTGACGGCGAAAGCGGCGGCTACCCAACGCATGAAAAACCTCCCAACGGATTTGGTGGGCGGTGACAGGCTCGAACTGCCGACATCCACGGTGTAAACGTGGCGCTCTACCAACTGAGCTAACCGCCCCATACCGGGGAAGCGTTAGAGCAAGGGCTCCAAGGTGCCTATAGGAAACCTTGCAAATAAGGAAGGCGAAGCCTCACGCAAGCGGCAAGGCTCCGCCCCAGAAATTCTCGTAATGGCCGCGCTCGGAACCTTAAGCGTTTACGGCCTCTTTGAGCGCCTTGCCGGCGCGGAACTTCGGCACACGGGAAGCCGGGATCTGCACCTCGGCGCCGGTGCGCGGATTGCGGCCGGTCGAAGCCTTGCGCTGCGCGACCTGGAAATTGCCAAAGCCAACGATGCGGACGGTGTCGCCGCCGCGCAAGGCCCGCTCGATGTTCTTGAACGTCGCGTCCACCGCCTTCTCGGCTGCGTCCTTCGACAATTCGGATTCCTTCGCCACCTGGGCGACCAGCTCAGCTTTGTTCACGGTCTCCATCCTTTCGATCGGCCCCAATCGCAGGGAGCAGTTTTCAACCCCTCGAGGCCGTTTGGGTACGCTCCGATTCACAAACAAGTAGTGTATGACTGGAGCAAAAAACGCGGAAAATCAACAAATTTGGCCGACTCGCTGCGCATGGCCGGACCACGCGATTGAGGCAAATCGACGGCACTCGCAGCCGCGACGGCGGCTAGTGGGCCGTCAGACCGGTCGACGTTTCGTCCTTCGCCGGGACGACTTGTGCTGCGCCGTCGCCCTCTTCCTCCCAGACGATCGGCTGGGGCGGACGGGTGAAAGCAAGCTTGAGAACCTCTTCAACCCGGGAGACGGGCAAGATTTCGAGCGCATTCTTAAGCGTATCCGGTATCTCCGCGAGATCCTTGACGTTTTCCTCAGGGATAATCACGGTCTTGATCCCGGCGCGCAGGGCTGCGAGCAGCTTCTCCTTGAGGCCGCCGATGGGCAATACACGGCCCCGAAGCGTGATTTCTCCGGTCATGGCGACCTCGCGCCGCACCGGAATTCCGGTCATCAGGGAGATGATCGCCGTGACCATGGCCACGCCTGCAGAAGGGCCGTCCTTAGGGGTGGCACCTTCCGGCACGTGGACGTGGATGTCCCGCCTTTCGAAGAGGGGCGGCTCGATGCCGAAATCCACAGCCCGGGACCGCACATAGGCGTTCGCGGCCTGAATCGATTCCTTCATGACGTCGCGCAAATTGCCGGTGACGGTCATCTTGCCCTTGCCAGGCATCATCACGCCCTCAACGGTCAGGATCTCACCGCCGACCTCGGTCCAGGCAAGGCCGGTGACCACGCCCACCTGGTCCTCCAGCTCAGCCTCGCCGTATCGGTATTTCGGCACGCCGAGATAGTCCTCCAGATTCGCCCTCGTGATCTCCACCGACTTGTTCTTGGTAGTCAGCAGCTCCTTCACGGATTTGCGGGCGAGCTTGGCGATCTCCCGCTCCAGGCTGCGGACGCCCGCCTCGCGCGTATAGCGGCGGATAATCTCCTTCAGCGCATCCTGGTCGAGCGCGAACTCTTCCGGCTCGAGGCCGTGGTTCTTGATCTGCTCCGGAATCAAATGGCGGCGGGCGATCTCGACCTTCTCGTCCTCGGTGTAGCCCGCGATGCGGATGATCTCCATGCGGTCCATCAGGGCGGGCGGGATGTTGAGCGTATTTGCCGTGGTCACAAACATCACGTTGGAGAGGTCGTAATCGACCTCCAGGTAATGGTCGTTGAAGGTGTGGTTCTGCTCGGGATCGAGAACCTCGAGCAAGGCCGAGGCTGGGTCGCCGCGGAAATCGGCGCCCATCTTGTCGATCTCGTCGAACAGAAACAGCG
>CAYUTT010000283.1:0-3477 GCA_964447575.1 uncultured Methyloceanibacter sp. | reverse complement strand
CGTGCTGAGCGGCACGGAAGGTCCCCGCACCGGCCTCGTGAGCGCGCTGACCGGCCGCGGCGAGCCGCTCGGCGAGGCGCCGTTCGCCATCAAGGCGGGCGAGCGCGAAGCCAAGGCCGAGTTCGATCTCCCGCTGGAGATCCGCAATCAAGTGGCGCGCATCCAAGTCAAGGGCGAGCGCTCCGCCGGTGCCGTCCATTTGCTCGACGCGCGATCGCAATGGCACCGCGTCGGCATCGTCTCGGGCGAGTCCCGCGAGGAAGCCCAGCCCTTGCTGTCGCCGCTCTATTACGTGGAGCGTGCGCTGACGCCCTATGCCGACGTCATCGCACCGAGCGACCCGAACGTCGCCACCGCCCTGCACGATCTCATCGACAAGCAGAAAGTCTCGACCATCGTGCTTGCCGATATCGGCAAGCTCGTCGCCGGCACGCAAGAGGAGCTCGAGGGCTGGCTCGGCAAAGGCGGCGTGCTGATCCGCTTCGCAGGACCCCGTCTCGAGCAAGGCGGTGACGAGCTGCTGCCTGTGGCGCTGCGCCGTGGCGGCCGCTCGCTCGGCGGCTCGCTCTCTTGGAGCACCCCGCAACCGCTTGCGCCCTTCGAGGAAAAGAGCCCCTTCAGAGGGCTTGCTGTGCCTGACGACGTGCGCGTGAACCGCCAGGTCCTCGCCGATCCGAGCGTCGCGATGGACGCGGAAGTCTGGGCCACGCTCGCCGACGGCACGCCGCTCGTCACCGCCGCCCGGCAAGGCGAAGGCTGGGTCGTGCTGTTCCATGTCACCGCCAACTCGGACTGGTCCAACCTGCCGCTTTCGGGCCTCTTCGTGGAGATGCTCCGCCATGCCATCGCGCTCGGCCCCAGCCAAGTCGGCCCCGCCGCCGGAGAGGACGGCGCCGTGCTGGAAGCAGCACCGAGCAGCGCGGCATCCACAACGGCGCTGGCCCCTATCCAAACTCTCGACGGCTTCGGCCAGCTCGTGCCGCCGCCACTCCGCGCCGCACCCATCGCGCCGGAGAGGTTCGAGTCCACCGTGCCGTCGCCCGATCATCCGCCCGGCTATTACGGCCCATCCGGCGCGGCCAGAGCCCTGAACATCGTAACGCCCAAGACGACGCTGACGCCGCTCAAGCCCATCGACGGCGCGAGCGCCCTGAGCGGCTACACCTTGAAGAAGCCGCTCGCCCTGGAGCCATGGCTATACCTTGCCGCGCTCGCGCTCTTCGCCATCGATATCCTCGCGGTGCTCGCGTTGAGCACCGGCTTCCGCTTCCGCCGCCGGGCGGTGGCTGCAAGCGTGGCCATCCTCGCTCTGGCGCTCGCGCCATTCGCCATGCCTTCGGCGGGCCTCGCCGCCGAGGCGGATCGAGAGACCCCCTCGGCGGGCAACGAGGTTGACGACTTCGCCCTCAAGGCCTCGCTCAAGACGCGCCTCGCCTATGTGCGAACCGGCGATGCGGATATCGACCGCACCAGCGAGGAGGGGCTTTCGGGCTTGAGCAAGGTGCTGCGGGCCCGCACGGCGCTGGAGCCCGCCGAGCCCATGGGCGTCGATATCGACAAAGACGAGCTGGCCTTCTTCCCGATCTTGTATTGGCCCGTGCACGAGGAGGCCGAGCCTCTATCGGACGAGACCCTCGCCAAGATCGATGCCTACATGAAGCAAGGCGGCATGATCGTCTTCGACACGCGCGACCAGGAGCGCGTGTCGTATGGCGGGGCGCAAGGCAAGGCGCTTACCCGTCTTATCGGTCAGCTCGATCTTCCGCCGCTCGAACCTGTCCCCGAGCACCACGTCCTCACCAAGTCCTTCTATCTGATGCACAGCTTTCCGGGCCGCTGGGACGGCGGCTCGCTATGGGTCGAGGCCGAGCCCAGGGACGAGGCCGAGCGCAGCGAGCGCGCCCGGCGCACCGATGGCGTGAGCTCGCTCGTCATCACCTCCAACGATCTTGCCTCGGCTTGGGCGCTTGACGACTCCAACCGGCCGATTTTCCCCGTCGTGCCCGGCGGCGAGGTGCAGCGTGAGATGGCCTTCCGCGCCGGCGTCAATCTCGTGATGTACGCGCTCACCGGCAACTACAAGGCCGATCAGGTGCATGTCCCTGCCCTGCTCGAGCGCTTGGGGCAGTAGGTCATGAGCTGGTCCATCGAGTTCATCCCCTTCGTGCCCTGGCCGGTCCTATGGGCCATCGCCGGGATCGGAGCCTTGCTTCTCGTGCTGCTGTTCTGGCGCGCGCGCCGTGGCGCCGTCTTGCGGCTGCTCGCTTTCGCCATGCTGATGCAGGCCTTGGCCAATCCGCATCTGAAGCAGGAGGACCGCGAGCCGCTGAACGATATCGTCACCGTGGTCGTCGACGACAGCCAGAGCCAAGCCATCGCCGGCCGCACCGAGCGCACCGAGCAGGTGCGGAAGGAGCTCGAGGAAAACCTCAAGAAGATTCCCAATCTCGAGACCCGGTTCGTGCGCTCGGCCTCGACCTCCGCCGACAACGATCGCGATGGCACCATGCTGTTTACCGATCTCGGTCAGGCCCTGGCCGACGTGCCCCCCGATCGCCTTGCCGGCGTGATCATGATCACCGAGGGCGAGGTCCACGACGTGCCCGGCTCCGCCACGGCGCTCGGCTTCGAAGCGCCGGTGCATGCGCTCCTGACCGGGAAACAGGGCGAGTTCGACCGCAGACTCCAGATTCTCTCCGCGCCGCGCTTTGGCATTGTCGGCAGCACGCAAAATGTCGAGGTCAAGGTCAGCGAGACGGGCCCGGGCAAGGCAGGCACGGCGACGCTCACCATCACGCATCAAGGCCAGGCGCCGACCACGAGAACCGTCCGTGTCGGCGAGACGGTCGAGATCCCGGTCGAGATCGACCGCGCCGGCCCCAATATCGTGGAGATCGAGACCGACCAAGCGCCCGGCGAGCTCACCACCATCAACAACCGCGCGGTGCTCACCGTGGAAGGCGTACGCGAGAATTTGCGTGTGCTGCTCGTGTCCGGCGAGCCTCACGCCGGCGAGCGCACTTGGCGCAACATGCTGAAGTCGGACGCCTCCGTCGACCTGGTTCATTTCACCATTCTGCGCCCGCCGGAGAAGCAGGACGGCACGCCCATCAACCAGCTCTCGCTGATCGCCTTCCCGACACGCGAGCTGTTCCAGGAGAAGCTCGATCAGTTCGACCTGATCATCTTCGACCGCTACCAGCGCCGCGGCGTGCTGCCGCTGCTCTATCTGGAGAACGTTGCCCGCTATGTGGAGCGCGGCGGCGCCGTCCTGGTTTCCGCCGGCGACGACTACGCGTCCTCGCTGAGCCTCTACCGCACGCCGCTCGGGCAGATCCTGCCCGCCGTGCCGTCCGGCCGCGTGACCGAGGAGCCGTTCAAGCCGGCGCTGACGGAGCTCGGCGGCAAGCACCCCGTCACCAGCGATCTGCCGGGCGCGCGCGGCGGCGCCAACGGCGATGAGCCGACCTGGGGCCG
>CAYUTT010000282.1:2420-3478 GCA_964447575.1 uncultured Methyloceanibacter sp. | reverse complement strand
CCGGCGTCCCGCCCTAGCCGATGGCCGCGAGCGGATCGCCCCCAAAATGATTCTGCCCCGGCGTCCCCTTGAGAATGCCGAGATCGATGAGGAACCACAGGCCGACGCCGAGATTGATTAGCGTGCAGATCCAGCCGAGCCCGTTGGGCTCTTGCGGCGTGCCTGTCAGGCCCCAGGTGGTGAGGAGATTGGCGGCGAGCACGGGGACCAGACCGTAAAGCGCGGTGTGCCCGGGCTTGTCGCGGTCCTGGAAGCGCTTCGCGCACACCGCGTAGGTCGGGTAGAACAGGGCAAGCGCCAGCAGCGTGGCGAGAAAGCCGCCGAAGAAGCCCCGGCCGAAAATGACCTCGATGATGAAGCCGGCCACCAGGCTGACGATCGCGAGGATCACCACGCCGACCCACCATTTGGCCCGGTTGATGCGCCCATCGAAGGACATGAAGATGTATTGCAGGTCCATTGCTCCCCCCTGGGCCGGCCGCGTGACTCGGGTCACGGTTTTAAGGCCGAATGGGCGGATTGCGAAGAGGGATGTGATCCCAACCGCGTGAACGCGCTTCTAGCCCAGGCTTGCGTCCGCCTTCTCTTTCCCCAGCGGGTCGGTCCCGTAGCGGTTCGGTCCCTGCGTGCCCTTGAGGATGCCGAGCTCGATCACGAACCAAAGGGCGATGATCACGACGATCGCGTCCAGCGCTCGCGCGACGGGCGGCGGGTCCAGCGGATCGAACACCCTGAACGTGTAGAGCAGATTCACCGCGTAGTGGGGCACGATCAAGGCCAGAGCGAGCACGCCCGGCTTGCCGCGGTCCTGAAAACGCTTCGCGTACACGGCATAGGTCGGATAGGCCAACGCGAAGGCGACGGCCACGGTGAACATCACCGCGGCACGGGTGAGGCCAGCGAGTGCCATGATCAGATAGGGGGTGGAGAACCTGAGGGCCATCAAGATGAGCGTGCCGACCCAGAACTGGGCGCGGCCGATCCGGCCGTCGAGGGAAAGCATGAGGTAAGCGAGGTTCATTTCCGTCCATGACCTCAGAGCTTGGCATCCTTGCGGG
>CAYUTT010000282.1:228-2320 GCA_964447575.1 uncultured Methyloceanibacter sp. | reverse complement strand
GAGCACGGCCTGCGCCACGAGCCACCAAGCGGTCCGGTCGCGATCGTGCAGACGCTTCGCGCCGAGCGCATAGTTGATCCAGGCATTGGTGAGCCCCATGGCGACGATGACGGCGAAGAACGGCGCCGACGGCTCGAATTCCTGAGTCTCGGGATTGATTGCGCCATTGCCGGTCACCATCGATGCATGCTCGACCAGCGAGCTCGCCATGCCGGCGATGACCGCGACCGCAAGGCTTGTCAGCCACCAATATTGGCGGCCGATGCGCCCCTTGAAACTGAACAGCAGCTCCGTGAGGTGCATCTGGCCGCTACCCTAGTCGCGCAACAGCTCGTTGATGGAGGTCTTGGCGCGGGTCCTCTCGTCCACGGTCTTCACGATCACCGCGCAATAGAGCGACGGTCCCGGCGATCCGTCGGGCAGCGATTTGCCGGGCAGGGTGCCGGACACGACCACGGAATAGGGCGGCACGCGCCCCTGATGCACGAAGCCCGTCGCCCGGTCGATGACCTTGGTGGATTGGCCGATATAGACGCCCATGGAGAGCACCGAGCCCTCGCCGACGATGACCCCTTCCGCCACTTCGGCGCGCGCTCCGATGAAGCAATTGTCCTCGATGATGACGGGGTTGGCCTGCAAGGGCTCCAGCACGCCGCCGATTCCGGCACCGCCCGACAGATGCACGTTCTTGCCGATCTGCGCGCAACTGCCGACCGTGGCCCAGGTGTCGATCATCGTGCCCGAGTCGACGCGCGCCCCGAGATTGACGAAGCAGGGCATGAGCACCACGCCCGGTGCGATATAGGCGGACCGGCGCACCACGCAGCCAGGCACGGCGCGGAAGCCCGCCTCCTTGAAGTCCTTGGCCTTCCACTTCTCGAACTTGACCGGAACCTTGTCCCACCAGGACGAATCGGCCGGCCCGCCCTCGATCTTGTGCGCGTCGTGCAGGCGGAAGGAGAGCAGGATCGCCTTCTTCAGCCATTGATGCACGACCCACTCGCTGCCCACCTTCTCGGCCACGCGCAGCTCGCCCTTGTCGAGCAGGTTCAGGACCTCTTCGACGGCATCGCGCACCACGCCCTTGGTATCCGGCGTGATCTCCGAGGCGTGGTCGAACGCGCCGTCGATGAAGCTCTTGAGATGGTCGTAGGACATGGCACTCCGTCAGGTCAGGCAGAACTGCGCCCGCGTCGGCAGCGTCTCGCCGCTGCTCTCGCCCGCAAGCGCGGCTCCGATGGCGGTGAGGAAAGGCGCAAGCGCCTCGGTGCGGTGGTGAATATGGGCGGGGAGCTCCATCCAGCCGGCGCTCGCCTGATGCTCGGGACGCCCCGAGCGGCAGTCGACCAGCACCGTGGTCATGCCAAGCGCGTGCGCGGTCTCCAGATTGAGTGGCAGGTCGTCGAACATCGCGGCCCGAGTCGCGGTAATCCCATGCGCCTTGACGAAGCGGTCGAAGGCCTCGCGCGTCGGCTTCGGGTGGATGTACTCGAGGGCGTGAATATCGAAGATGTCCTCGAAGCGGTCGAGCAGGCCAAGCCGCGCCGCCACGGCCTCCGCGTGCTGGCGCGAGCCGTTGGTGAACACGAATTTCCGCCCAGGCAAGGCGTCGATGGCCGCGGCCAGCTCCGGCGCCGGCGAGACCCCATCGAGGTCGATGTCGTGAACGTAGTCGAGGAAGCTGTGCGGGCAAACGCCGTGCATCTGCACAAGCCCGGCCAGCGTCGTGCCGTGCTCGGCGTAGTAGCGCTGGCGCAAGGCATGCGCCTCGTCGAACGGCAGCCCCAACGTCTCGGCGATGAACGCACCCATGCGCCTGTCGATCTGTGCGAAGAGATCGCAATCGGCCGGGTAGAGCGTGTTGTCGAGATCGAAGACCCAGGTTTCGACATGGCCGAAGCCGCACCTGTCGTGCGCGCCGGTCATCGCGGCGCCCTCGTGCGGCTGCCTCTCGGGCGCCGCCGTTCGATCAAGGTGCCGGCGCCGTGCTCGGTGAAGAGCTCGAGCAGTACCGCGTGCGGCACCTTGCCGTTGATGATAACCACCGCCTCCACGCCTTCGGCGATCACGTCCATGCAGCTTTCGATCTTGG
>CAYUTT010000282.1:0-218 GCA_964447575.1 uncultured Methyloceanibacter sp. | reverse complement strand
GTCCACATCCGTGAGCAGCAGGAGACGTTTCACCTTCATGGCGACGGCAAGGGCCGCGGCGAACGTGTCGGCGTTGATGTTCAGCGTCTCGCCCTCGGGCCCCACGCCGATCGGCGCGATCACGGGGATCAGGTCGGATTGGATGATCACGTCGACGATATGCGGCTCGACCAGCCCGGGCTCGCCGACGAAGCCGAGATCCAAGACCTGCTCGATAT
>CAYUTT010000281.1:0-3480 GCA_964447575.1 uncultured Methyloceanibacter sp. | reverse complement strand
AACGTGATGAAGACCGGGGTCTTGTGGAACGAGGTGGTTACCCGGGTGCATAAGGAGCGCTACGGCGACGTGACCCTGCACCACATCCTCGCCGATAATTGCGCCATGCAGCTCGTCCGCGCGCCCAAGCAATTCGACGTCATCGTCACCGACAATCTGTTCGGCGACGTGCTCTCCGACGAAGCGGCCATGGCCACGGGCTCGCTCGGCATGCTGCCTTCGGCCTCGCTCGGCGCGGAGGATGAAAAAGGTGTGCGCCGCGCCATGTACGAGCCGGTGCACGGCTCCGCGCCGGACATTGCAGGCCAAGGCGTGGCGAACCCCATCGCCACCATCGCCAGCTTCGCCATGTGCCTGCGCTATTCCCTCGATCTCGGCGCGGCGGCGGATGCCATCGAGACGGCGATCGCCCAGGTGCTCGATCAGGGCTATCGCACCGGGGATATCCGCCAGGAAGGCTGCAGGACGGTCGGCACCCGCGAGATGGGCGACGCCATCCTCGCCACCCTCAGCCGCTAGAATTTGATCTCGGCGTCGAACTTGTAGGTGAAGTCCGAGGTTGCCTCCGACGCCCCGAACAGGACGCCCGCGGCGAACTCCCATTTGGGCTTGCCATCGCGGCCACCGGTTTCGAAATAGGCGACCGGGCCGATCCGGTGTTTTTGATCGTCGAAGGCTCCCGCATGCGCGAGATCGTCGATCCAATTATAGCCTTCGACGCCGAGGGCCCACGTTTCGCTCAGTTCGTGCTTCAGCCGCCAGTTGACCTTCAGCGCCAAGCTATCGATGTCGCTATGCCGGCCAACTTGCCCGACGAAGAAGGTATTGATCGTGGCCGAGTCGCCACCCCTCACCCATTTCGCGAGAGGGCCGAACAGGATTTCATCCGCCAAATGGTCCTGAAGCGCGAACTCATAGAAGGCACGGAAGGCAAACCCCACACCGTCCCCATGCCGCTCGACCATCTCGTACTGGGCTCCGAGCTCCAGGAACCTGGCCTTGAGGCTCTGGTCGATTGCCTGCCTGAAGGCTCCCTCGACGATCACCTCGAATCGGTCCGTAAACCCGTGCTTCACCTCCACCCAATGGGACTGCCGCAGGCGCTCGTCCTCTCCCGGCCCGGCATAGAACGCGCCATGCTCCTCGATTTTGGTCTCTCCGTTCTTGACCTCCGGAGAGTTGACATAGAACTGGGCGTCGGCGGAATCCCCGCTAAGGACAAGCAAGAGGAGCGCAAACCCAAGAGAGGCCGCGCGCCAAAGCGTGGCGCGGTAGATCTGCTTCATCATTGCCCCCCTCGGCGGTCTCGGGTCTCAGGCCCCCAGCCAAACGCAACCGCCGTCATGAAAGGGTAATAAGGGCGGCGACCCGTGCGGTCCATACCCGGCGGGGCTCGGTTTTGCGGCCATCAGGCTCGCTGGACAGGCGCGCGGCGCGCGGACCATACTCCGCGCCGCTGAGGGGGCCTGAAACGAGAGGGACGAACGGCATGAGACGTGACTTCGGGCTACTGTCGGCCGCCATCCTCCTCGGGCTTGCTGCTCCCTGTCTCGCCGCCGAGGATCTTGGGCCTCAGATCACCTCGAAGCGCGGGCTGACGCCCGAGGAAATGGCCGAGAAGGAAGCCCGCAAGGCCTGCAAGATCGAGGTTTGCGATATCCTCGCCACCGGTGAGCCGCACGGCGCGGATGTCGCCTGCGACATCGGCTGGACTTGGCGTCAGACCGAGATCGTCGAGGCATTGGGCGGCCGTATCAATTGGCCCTGGGGCAAGGCCGTGTGCCAGTCGAAGCTCACGCTGGAGCGCGCCTCGCTCGCCAAGGCAATGACCCAGCCGCGCTACGGGGCCGCCGTGGGCTCGCAGACGGTCCGATGCGCCGTCCATCAGAAGGAGGGCAAGCCCTACGTGATCGAAGTGGCCCTTGCGCCCAAGATCACGTTCAAGAACGGCAAGGCGACCGAGGCCAGCGTTAATTGGGGCGATGTCTCCGCGCCGGCGGCGATCTATCCCCTGCTCTACGCCGCCACCGGCCTCGACAATTCCACCAACGTCCTTGGGCCCGAGGTGGTGCGCCTAGTGAACACATTCACCGGCAAGGAATGCGCGGCGGTCAAGGACGAGCTTCCCGGGCGCCGGGTCAACTAGGCCCCTGGCGCCTTTGCCCCCTGCGACATTTCACCGGCCCGGGTTGAACAAGCTGAAAGATTCCGGACCTATAACTGAACCCCTGGGGACGGCATGCGGCGGAACGATGGACCAGAAGACGACACGCCCCTGGCATGACGGCAGCGCCGAAGCGGCGCACCCGCTTGACGGTGAGGTTCCGCCACGCGCTGAGCCCCCACGCGCGCCGAACGGCCGGCGGACCTCCGTCCTGCTGCGCGCGTTCATGAACGACGGGGCTTCCCCGCGCGTGAGCCTCGGCGCCCTGCGCGATGCCCTCGGCGACCGCGGCTTCGGCGTGCTGCTCCTGGTTTTCGCCCTCCCGAACCTGGTGCCGCTCAATATCCCGCTGCTCAACGCCGTTCTGGGCCTGCCGGTCGTCCTCCTCGCCGCCCAGCTCACCTATGGCCGGCACGAGCCTTGGTTCCCCGATTGGCTGATGAACCGCTCCTTCTCGCGCGCGCGCTTCAATGCCGTGCTCTTGCGGTCGCTGCCGGCGCTCGAGCGCATCGAGCGCCTTTTGAAGCCCCGGCTGACCTTCATCCTGTCTTGGGGCGGCGAGCGCCTGATCGGCGCCGCCATTCTCTTCCTCGCCGTGGTGCTGACCCTGCCGATCCCCCTCGGCAACTGGCTCCCCGCCTTCGCCATCGCCGTCATCGGGCTTGCCATCGCCGAGAAGGACGGCCTCGCGGTGCTGGTCGGCCTCGCCATCGGCGTCGTCAGCGTGTTCATCGCAGGCGCCGTGGTCATCGGCCTGGCCCAGGCAGCGGTGCTCGTCTTCTCGACGGTTTCGCCCTAGACCGCCAAGGCTTCGGTACCACGGACGGCCCGCGCCTTTACTTTGGCGCAGGCTTCCCATAAATCCGCCCCGAGGCTGGCGCATCTCACCGGCCGCAGGAGTTCACCATGGGTTACAAGGTTGCCGTCATCGGCGCGACCGGCAATGTCGGGCGCGAGATGCTCAATATCCTGGCCGAGCGGGAATTTCCCGCCGACGAGGTATGCGCCATCGCCTCGCGCCGCTCGATGGGGGTCGAGGTCTCCTACGGCGACCACCGCCTGAAGTGTCGGGATCTCGAGAATTTCGACTTCCACGGCATCGATTTCGCCCTCATGTCCGCGGGCTCTGCGGTGTCCAAGGAGTGGTCGCCGAGGATCGGGGCGCAGGGCTGCGTCGTCATCGACAACTCCTCGTGCTGGCGTTACGACCCCGACGTGCCGCTGATCGTGCCCGAGGTGAATGCCGACGCGATCGCCGGCTTCACTAAGAAGAACATCATTGCAACGGAAGAGCGTCGTGTAGGGAAAGAGTGTTA
>CAYUTT010000280.1:0-3487 GCA_964447575.1 uncultured Methyloceanibacter sp. | reverse complement strand
CGACGCCGTTCTCCATCGAGCTCCCGGACGGCGCCAAGCGCACCGTGGGCCAGGGGGAGCCCGCCTTCCACGTCGGCCTGCACAACGAGCGCGCCATCAAGGCGCTGCGCACCCTGGACGAGGGCGACATCGCCGAAGCCTATCTGCAGGGCGACATCGACATCGAAGGCGACATGCTGAAGCCCTTCGCGCTTCGCGCCTCGCTCGATGACAGCCATCCGCTGGTCGCCGCCTGGCGCTTCATCCAGCCCATGTTGTTCGGGCAGGTCTACACCAACAAGCAGGCCATCGCCTCGCACTACAATCTCGATCCGAAGCTGTTCCTCAGCTTCATGGATCCCGTCTTCCCCGCCTATAGCCAGGGCATCTACCAGAACGACGACGAGCCGCTGTCGAAGGCGCTTCAGCGCAAATTCGATTGGGCCATCGAGAAATGCGAGTTGGGGCCGGGCAAGCGCGTGCTCGAGATCGGCCCCGGCTGGGGGGCGTTCGCCGGCCACGCGCTGCAATCCGGCATCCACTTCACGGGCGTCACCAACTCGGAAGTGTCGCAATCCTTCCTGCGCGACAAGCTCGCCAATTTCGGCGACCAGTTCGACATTCTTCTGACCGACTTCTACGACTACGAACCGAAGGAGCCGTTCGACGCCATCGTCATCATGGGCGTCATCGAGCATCTGCCGAACTACGAGAAGGTGCTGCGGAAGTTCTACCGGTTGTTGAAGCCGGGCGGTCTCGTGTTCCTCGACGGCAGCGCCGCGCGCAAGAAATACGAGCTGTCCACCTTCATGGTCCGCTACATCTATCCCGGCAACCACTCCTTCCTGGTGCTCGACGACTTCCTCAACAAGATGAACAAGACCGAATTCGAGGCCGAGGAAATTCACTCGGACCGTTGGAGCTACTACCTCACCTTCAAGCAGTGGGCGGAGAATCTGGAGTCCAACAAGGAGCACGTGATCAAGACCTTCGGCGAGTTCGAGTACCGCCGCTTCCGCCTCTATCTGTGGGGCGCGGCCTACGAGTTCCTGGCCCGCAATCTCGACTGCTACCGGATGATCCTGTCCAAGCCCAAAGCCGCCTAGAGGCCGCGGCTAGGCGGGAGCACCCGCGCCGGACGCCTAGATCAGGGTAAAGAGGTAGATCAACAGCGCGGTGGCCGCCGCCGTCGCGATCCAAGCGTAGATGTAGGGCAGGCGGCTTTTCGGGTCCTGGGCTGTCATGGCTTAGGCTCTCGCGAAGAAACCCCGGCGATGAACGCCGGGGCCGCGATTAGCATCTCTCTAAAATTGTGCCGGAACGAGGTCCGAATCGTTGCGGATTGATGGCGCACTTGAGAGGCTTCGCAGCCGGCAACCAGGGGCCGCGGGCGCTTGACCTCGCGGCCCGCCCCGGACAGGTTCGGCCGGAAAAGGGAGGATCGACGATGTGCAAAGATTGCGATTCGAGGGTCGTGTCGCGACGGAGCGTCATGGCTGGCGCGGGTGCGCTGCTCGCGGCGAGCGCCGTGCCCTTTGCGCGGGCGCGCGCAGAAGACCCAAAAGCGCCGGCCCCCAACACCATCCCACCATCGGAGGCGCTGGACCGCTTGAAGCAGGGCAATGCCCGCTATCGGGCGGGCGAGTTCAACGAGAGGGACTATTTCGCCGACCGCGCCGCGCGCGCAACAGCGCAGTATCCCATCGTGGCCGTGCTTGCCTGCGCCGACAGCCGCGTGCCGCCGGAGATCGTCTTCGACAAGGGCCCCGGTGAGGTCTTCGTCGTGCGTGACGCCGGCAATGTGGTGAGCACCTATGGCCTGGCGAGCATCGAGTATGCGGTGGTGGTTCTCAACGTGCCGCTCATCCTGGTGCTGGGGCATTCGAACTGCGGCGCCGTCGCTGCGGCACTCAAGTCGGTGCGCGAGCGGAGCGAGCTTCCGGGTCATCTGCCGGAACTCGTCGAGGCGATCCAGCCCGCGGTGATCGCCGCCCATGGCAAGCATCCAAGCGATCTTCTCGCCGTCTCCATCGAAGAGAACGTGCGGCTCGGCATGAGGCGGCTGAAGGAGCAGTCGGAGGTCATCGGCGGTGCCGTGAGCACTGGGAAGGTCAGCATCAAGGGCGGCGTCTACGATCTCGGCACCGGAGAAGTGAAGCTCATCTGACCCGCCCACGGCCCGGGTCTGCAACGGGGCCCGCATGATTTGCCGCAAATTGCCACCACGCCCGCCACGCGTCCTTAAGCCTGAGGCAAAGGTTCATGCGTGCTTAATGACGCCTTAAGCCGGCCTCCTCATGATGCGTCCCAAACTCATCAGGAGGACACCGTCATGCTTCGCCGTGCTGCGACCTACACGCTTGCCGCTTCCCTCGCGCTCGCCACGGGCCCTGCCTTTGCCTGCACCGGCATCAGCCTCAAGGCCGAGGACGGCGCCGCCATTCGCGCCCGCACGCTGGAGTTCGGCTTCCCGCTGCAATCGAACGTCGTCGTCGTACCGGCCGGCAAGGCGTTCGCCGGCGCGCTGCCCGATGGCGGCAAGGGGCTCACCTATACCACCCACTATGGCATCGTCGGCGCCAACGCCTTCGGCCAGACCATGATCATCGACGGCCTCAACGATCAGGGCCTGTCCATCGGCCTGTTCTATTTCCCGGGCTATGCCCAATATGCCGAAGCAACCAAGGACAATGCCTCGCGCGCGCTCGCGCCGCAGGACTTCGGCATGTGGGTGCTCGGTAATTTCGCCACCGTCGACGAGGTGAAGAAGGCGGTGCAGGACGTCGTCATGGTCGGCACGCCATTCCCCGGCCTCGGCAGCGCCAAGGGCATGACCGCCGACGTGCACTTCTTCGTCCAGGACAAGTCCGGCAAGTCGATCGCCATCGAGCCGCGCGGCGGCAAGATCGAGGTCACCGATGCGCCGCTTGGCGTCATGACCAACGCGCCGACCTACGATTGGCATATGACCAATCTCGACAACTACATCAACCTCTCGCCAAAGGACATCGGCACGGAGAAGCTCGGCTCCGTGACGCTAAGCGCCACCGGCTCGGGAACCGGCATGCTCGGTCTTCCTGGCGACTTCACCCCGCCCTCGCGCTTCGTCCGCGCCGCACTCTTCAGCAAGGCGGCCACCCCCAACGCATCGGCCGATGACGCCGTGCTCAGCGCCTTCCACATTCTCAACCAGTTCGATATTCCGAAAGGCTCGGTGATCAATGCCTCGGTGGGTCAGCCCACGCCCGAGACCACCGAATGGACCGCCGTCAGCGACCTTCAGAATCTGCGCTGGTACTTCCGCACCTTTGCGGATCAGTCGATCCGCATGGTCGATCTGACGGAGGCCATCAAGGCCGCCAAGGGCGAAATCCGCAATATCGACATGGAGACCGCGACCACGCCGGTCGCCAATGTCTCGACCGAGCTGAAGAGCCCCAACCACGCGGCGGCCCACTAGAGCGATTTCCGTTCAGTTTGCATCGTATCCTGCGGCGACGAAGTAGTG
>CAYUTT010000279.1:0-3503 GCA_964447575.1 uncultured Methyloceanibacter sp. | reverse complement strand
GGCGTGCGCGGCGTGCCCTTTTACCTGGTGGGCGACCGCGTTATCCCCGGAGGGCAGGGCGATCTCTACGAGGCGCTCGAGCGCAGCATTGCCGATGTGCGCGAGAACGGCTGCCGCGCTGCCTGCTAAGGCAGAAGCTGGCAGCGGCGCCGCAGGGGCCGCTAAATCAATCCTAAGCCGCGAAAGCTCGCATGCCCCTGCTTGCCGACGATGATGTGGTCGTGGACCACGACGCCGAGCGGCTTGGCCGCGGCGATGATCTGCTTCGTCATCTCGACATCGGCGCGCGACGGGGTGGGATCCCCCGACGGGTGATTGTGGACCAGCACGATCGCCGTGGCCGAGAGCTCCAGCGCGCGCTTCACCACCTCCCGCACATAGACTGGCGTGTGGTCGACGGTGCCCTCCTGCTGCATCTCGTCGGCGATCATCTGGTTGCGTTTGTCGAGGAATAGGATTCGGAACTGCTCCTTGGCCTTGAAGCCCATGGCCGCGCGGCAATAGTCGAGCACCTGCTGCCAGGACGCGAGCACCGGCCGCTCGAAGACCTCACCCCGCATCAGCCTGAGTGCCGCCGCGCGGACGACCTTGATCTCGGTCACGGCGGCCTCGCCCAGCCCCGGCACTTCGAGCAGCAAGTCCTCCGGTGCGTTCATGGCCTCGGCAAAGGTGCCGAACCGGGCGAGGATCGCCTTGGCGATCGGCTTGGTGTCCCGGCGGGGCATGGCCCGGAAGAGAACGAGCTCCAACAGCTCGTAGTCGGGAAGGGCGTCCGGGCCGCCCTCGCGAAACCGCTTCCTCAGGCGCTCGCGATGGCCGAGATAATGCGGCTTGGCGGCGTCCTTGAAACCCATGGGGCTTCCGCTCGCGTCAGGAGGCCAGGGGCGGACGGTCCAGGCCCTTGGGCGACAGGGTGAAGACTTGGCAGCCTGCCTCGGTCACGCCCACCGTGTGCTCGAACTGCGCCGACAGGGAGCGGTCGCGCGTCACGGCGGTCCACCCGTCGGACAGGATCTTTACGTGCGGCTTGCCGAGATTGATCATCGGCTCGATGGTGAAGAGCATGCCGGGCTTGAGCGGCAGGCCTTCTCCAGGCTCGCCATAGTGCAGAATGTTCGGCCGGTCGTGGAACACGCGCCCCAGGCCATGTCCGCAGAAGTCGCGCACCACGCTGCAGCGCTCGCCCTCCGCGTAAGTTTGGATCGCATGCCCGATATCGCCGGTCGTGGCGCCGGGCTTGACCGCGGCGACGCCGCGCATCAGCGCGTTGTGGGTAACTTCGAGCAGGCGCTCGGCGGCGCGGGAGATTCTGCCCACCGGATACATGCGGCTCGAATCACCGTGCCAGCCGTCGACGATGAAGGTCACGTCGATATTGAGAATGTCGCCCTCGCGCAGGGGCCGAGGGCCGGGGATGCCGTGGCAGACCACGTGGTTCAGCGAGGTGCAGATCGACTTGGGGAAGCCGCGATAGTTCAACGGCGCCGGTACGGCTTCATGCGCCATGGCAAAGTCGAATATGAGGGCGTCGAGCGCATCGGTGGTCGCCCCCGGTTTCACATGCTCGGTGAGCAGATCCAGCGCCTCGGCCACAAGGCGCCCAGCCTTCGCCATGCCGGCGAAAGCCTCGGTTCCGTGCAGCTTGATTTTGGTGTCGCGCGCCTGGGCGCGGGCAAATTCGAGATTGGACATGGCACCGGAGTATAAGGGGCTTTCCCTCACTTAAGGGGAATCCTGTTTCGGTTCAACGCTCGCGCGTCATTTCGCGCAAGGCGGGCGGCTTGAAGGGGATGGCCCGGGGTAGCGCGAGCCCTTCGAGCGTGACCTCGGAGACAACGGCCACGGTCTCGACACCGGCGGCGCCAGCCAGCTCAAAGGCGTGCGCGTAGCGTGGATCGATATATCGCCAGGTAAGGGATGCCGTTGCCCCGAATTCCCCCAGCGGGCGAAACTCGGGTAGAAGAAACCTATGGCCGACGACACACCCGCTCCTGAGACGGTCACTGCCGCCCTCCTCGTGATCGGCGAAGAGATCCTCTCGGGCCGGACCCGCGACGAGAATATCGGCTATATCGCCGCCCAATTGACCCGCGCGGGCATTGCGCTGCGGGAGGTGCGCGTGGTGGCCGACGTGGAGGCCGAGATCGCCGAGGCCCTCAATGCGCTCCGCCACCGCTACACCTATGTCTTCGCCACAGGCGGCATCGGTCCGACCCATGACGACGTGACCACCGATGCGGTCGCCCAGGCTTTCGGCGTGGGCGTGGAGGTCCGCGCGGACGCGGTCGAGGCCATGCGCCGGCAATATGCCGAGGAGGACCTCACCCCGGCGCGGCTCAGGATGGCCCGTATCCCAGACGGCGCCGCGCTGATCCACAACGCCGTCTCCCGTGCGCCTGGCTACATGCTGGAGAACGTCATCGTCATGGCCGGCGTGCCGCGCATCATGCAGGTGATGCTGGACGAGGTCATGCCGCGGCTTGCCAAGGGCCGCCCGGTCAAGGCGCGTGCCGTCCGGATCGATGCGCCCGAGGGCGATGTCGCGCCACCGCTCGCGGCGCTTCAGGCCGCATACCCCGAAGTACAGATGGGCTCCTACCCCTTCTTCGAGCACAAGCGGTTCGGAACTTATGTGGTTCTCCGGGCGGCCGACGAGGCGCACCTCGAGGGCGCGCTCCGGGCCCTGTGGGAGCTGATCGCCAAGGAAGGGTTCGACGCCGTCGCGGCCGAGTCCGAATAGTCTCGAACCCTCCTCCGGTCCATTTTTGCGCAAACTGATTCGCTGGGGTGGCCTCTTCGGCATGGTAAGAGCGCCCCCCAGGCGCCACGCAAAGAGGGCGATGAGCGCGGCCGGCTTGCGACCAATCCGGCGTGGAAAGCGAGTCCAAGAACGCGTACGCGACGCGCACACGATCGACATCGGCCAGCGCGCGGAAGCTCAAGGACGATCTTTCCAGGATGAGAATTGTGGGTTCGACACGAACGTCGCGAGCGTCGGTCGGGCCGCGCCGATGCACGAAAGGAGCTACCGCGAGCGCTCGCGCCGGCAACGAAAAACCCCCGGGGTTCTGACCGGGGGCGGAGGCGATAATGCACTGATTTAAAAGCAAAAAGGCGCGGGGTGTTTGGTGCCCCGCGCCTCTTCTGAAAGCTACTTTTTCTTCTTCGCAACTTTCTTTTTCGCCTTGCGAGCGGCGCCGGTCTTCTTCGCCGTCGACTTCTTCGCGGCGGCGGTCTTCCGGACGGCCTTCTTCTTGGCCGGGGACTTCTTCTTCGCTGCTTTCTTCTTCGCTGCTGCCATTTTGCATCCCTCCTTCGGGTGGCTGGCTAATCAGATCAGGTCACTCTAACTACAACCGCTCGTCGCTTCGCACGTGTCGCACTTGAGGCACGTACCGCTTCTGACGAGGGTTAAGCCACGGGGCATTCTTAAACGAGTTCCCTTCTTAGGTCTTAACGCGCGGCAAGAAGAAACCGCACTGCCTAGAGTCGAGTACGAATCG
>CAYUTT010000278.1:0-3504 GCA_964447575.1 uncultured Methyloceanibacter sp. | reverse complement strand
CGGCGCGGCTGAGGGCCGGCGAGCGCACGGCGGCGCCCGCCCATCCGCTGGACTTGGCGGCGCTCGGGGTGCCGAAGGTCGCGCAAGTCATGTGAGGGGGAACGCGTCTTTCCAGTCGCGTATCGGTGTCATGTTGCGTTTTGTGAATATCTGTCTCGTTCTCGGCCTCGTGGCCCTCGCCTACGTCATCTACCAGGCGAAGTACGAGGCGCGCGGGCTCGATGAGCGTATCGCCGTCCTCACCAAGGAGATCGAGCGGGAACGCGACACGCTCGCGGTGGCGCGCGCGGAGTGGAGCCTCCTCAACCGGCCCGAGCGCATCGAGCGGCTCGCCGAGAAATATCTGAAGCTCGTCGCCGCCAAACCGCAGCAGCTCGTGGTTCTCGACGAGGTCACGGAGCGCGACTTCCAGCGGGTATTGCTCAAGGGATCGCCGGCGCCGACCAAGGCTGCCGCGCTCAAGGCTGCCGGCAACTAAGTGGGGACCACGGTGCGCGAGACGGACACCTCCGATCCGGCGGCGGCGCGCGCCGCCCGAGCCTATCACGCCCGCTGCCGCTATCGCTTCCGCCTGGCGTGCCTCGGCTTCGCCTTGGCCTTCGTGCTGATCGGCGGACGCCTCGTGAATCTCGGCTTCGCCGGCACCGATGCCCCCGGCGGCGGCCTTTACGACATCTCGACCACGGTCCATCGCCCCGACATTCTCGACCGGCACGGGCGGCTCCTCGCCACCGATATCCGCGGCGCCACCCTCTACGCGGACCCGAAGCGGGTCGTCGACGCGGACGAGCTCGCCGAGCAGGTCGCCAGCGTCCTTCCCGACGTCAACCCGCAAAGCCTCCGCAAGCGCCTCGCGGCGGGCGGCCGCTTCGTCCGCATCAAGCGCGAGCTGACGCCTAAACAGCAGGCCGAGATCCACGAACTCGGTGTCCCCGGGCTCGGCTTCATCGAGGAATACCGCCGCGTCTACCCCATCGGCGCCACCGCCAGCCATGTTGTCGGCCTCGTCGATGTCGACAATCGCGGGCTCGGCGGCATCGAGAAATTCGTCGACGACAATCCGCAGCTCACCATGGCGAGCCCGCAGACGGAATCCGGCGAGGACACGGTGACGATCTCGCTCGACGTCGGCATCCAGCACGTGCTGCGGGAGGAACTCGGCAGAGCGATAAAGACGTATCAGGCCAAGGCCGCGGCCGGCATCGTCATTGACGTGCATTCCGGCGAGGTGCGGGGCCTGGCCTCGCTGCCTGATTACGACCCGAACCATCGCGAGCAGGCCCTGGACAAGGAGCGCCTGAACCGCATCGGTTTCGGCGTCTATGAGATGGGCTCGGTGTTCAAGATCTTCACCGTCGCCGGCGTGCTCGATCTCGGTCTCGCCTCGCTGAACACGCGCTACGACGCCTCGGGCCCCATTCGCCATGGGGGCTTCACCATCAGCGACTACCGTGGCAAGGGCCGCGCCCTCACGGTGACGGAGTCCTTCATCTATTCCTCCAACATCGCCACGGCGAAAATGGCGGTGCAGATGGGCGTCCCCCGCCACCGCGACTTCCTGAAGAGGCTTGGGCTTCTCAGCCCGGTCACCACCGAGCTTGGACCGAGCGCCGCCCCGATCGTCCCGCAGAACTGGCAGAAGCTGAACACCATGACCATCGCCTTCGGTCATGGTCTGTCGGTGACGCCGCTGCAACTCGCCGCCTCCGCGCTGCCTCTCCTCAACGGTGGGCTCGCGGTCGAGCCCACCTTCCAGCCGCGCTCGCGCGAAGAGGCCAAGAGCGTGTCGCCGCGCGTGCTGAAAGCGGAAACGAGCGCCGCCATGGTCAAGCTCATGCGCCTGAATGTGATTAAAGGCACCGGCAAGCGGGCCGAGGCCGAGGGCTACCGCGTCGGCGGCAAGACGGGTACGGCGGAGAAGGTGGTCGGCGGCCGTTACTCGCGGTCGGCGCTGCTCACGAATTTCCTCGCCGCCTTCCCGATGGACGATCCGCAGTATCTTGTGCTCGTGATGCTGGATGAGCCGCAGCGCGTGGCCGCCAGCAACGGCTACGCGACGGCCGGCGTCAATGCGGCGCCGACGGTGAGCAAGATCGTCGCGCGCATCGCGCCGATCCTCGGCGTGCCGCCCAAGCTCGACGTCGACATGGGCCCGTTTGACGCCATGGTCTCCGCCTCCTATTAGAGATCGTTCCCTGTCGCCGGGGGGAACTGGCCGAAAAACCTTGAGATTTCAAGGAAACAGCCGCGCGCGCAGAGTGCAGGACATGACCCTGGGAGAGCTCATCGGGCCGGAGGCAAGACTTTCCGCCGCGCTTTCCGCCGTGGCGATCGCAGGGCTCGCCGCCGATAGCCGGCACGTCAAACCCGGCTATCTGTTCGCGGCGCTGCCAGGCGTCAACACCGACGGCGCGCGCTTCATCGAAGATGCGCTCGCACGAGGCGCGGCGGCGATCCTCGTGCCGGAAGGCTTCCACGCGAAGACCGATGCACCGGTGCTCGCCGACGCGGACCCGCGGCGGCGTCTTGCGCTGATCGCCGCGCGTTTCTTCGGGGAGCAGCCGAAGACGGCAGTCGCGGTGACCGGCACCAATGGCAAAACCTCTGTCGTGTCCTTCCTGCGTCAGCTCTGGACGGGGCAGGGCCTCAGCGCGGCAAGTCTCGGCACGGTGGGCATCGTGACCCCACGCGGCACGCAGACCCTCAGCCACACCACGCCCGATCCCATCGAGCTTCACGCCATCCTTGCCGCACTTGCGAGCGACGGCGTCACGCATCTCGCCCTCGAGGCGTCGAGCCACGGTTTGCAGCAGCGCCGCCTCGATGGCGTCGCGCTCGCGGCCGGCGCCTTCACCAACATCTCGCGGGATCATTTGGACTATCATGCGAGCTTCCAGGACTATTTCGCGCAGAAGCTCCGGCTGTTCCGCGAGCTCCTGCCGGCCGGCGCCGGGGCGGTCGTCGATATGGATAGCGAAGGCGGGATGCGCGCGGCCGAGGAGGCGAGGGCGCATGGGCTCGCGCTCATCACGGTTGGCCGGGGGGGCGAGACTTTGCGGCTACTCTCGGCGGACATCGATGGCTTCGCTCAAGTCCTAGGCATCGAGCATGCCGGCAAGCGCCATACTGTGCGCCTTCCGCTGGTCGGCGGCTTTCAAGCCTCCAATGCACTCGTGGCGGCGGGCCTCGCCATGGCGACCGGCAGTGCCGCCGAGCAGGCTCTGCCGGGTCTTTCCGCCTTGAAGGGCGCCCGAGGCCGGCTCGATCTTGCCGGCACGGCGCGGGGGGGCGCGCCCATCTTCGTCGACTACGCCCATACGCCCGATGCGCTCGCCAAGGCGCTGGAGGCGCTCAGGCCCTATGTGCAGAACCGGCTCCTGGTCGTGTTCGGGTGTGGTGGCGACCGCGACAAAGGCAAGCGGCCGGAGATGGGGGCTGCCGCGGTCGCCAAGGCGGACCTCGCCATCGTCACCGACGACAATCCGCGGAGCGAGGACCCGGGCG
>CAYUTT010000277.1:0-3516 GCA_964447575.1 uncultured Methyloceanibacter sp. | reverse complement strand
CGCGGCTTTCGGACCGGGTTCCTCTGCGCCCTTCGGGGCATCCCCCTCGGGACCGCCGTCGCTCGCGGCCTTCGGACCGGGACCTTCTTTGCCCTTGGGACCGCCGTCTCCCGCAGCCTTCGGACCGGGGTCCTCTGCGCCCTTAGGGCCAGCACCCTTCGGACCGTCGCCGTCCGCAGCCTTCGGACCGGGGCTTTCTTTGCCCTTAGGTCCATCATCTTTCGGACCGCCCGCAGCCTTAGGGCCGGGGCTCTCCTTGCCCTTGGGTCCAGCGCCTTTCGGACCTTCGCTGGACTCTTGAGGCGGTCTACCGGGCGGCAAGCCGTCTCTTCCGCCCGGCCCGGCTTCACCTGCGGATTCGCTGCCGGGACCTGACGGGGCGGAGGGTGCCTCGTCCGCCGGCGTTGCCTGGTCTACGCCGGTGGCGCCTTCGCCGCCTTGGGCTGCCTCGCCTTGCGGACCTTTCGCCGGACCGGGCCGATCCTTGCCGGCCCTATCGCCGGGCTTCGGGCCGAGCTCCTCAGCTGCGACCGCCGGCTTGCCTGTGTTTTCCTTCTTTCCGGAGCCGGGTGGTGGCGCGTCGGCCTCAGCACCCTTCGGCAGGGACGGATCGAGTTCGGCCTGTCCGCCGGCGACCTCATCCGAGGCTTCATCGCGGCCAGCGTCGCCCGGACCGGTGTCTCCCGGCCCCCTGCCGCGGGCTGTCTTGCTCTTGCGCTCCTTCAACGCCTCGTCGACCTCCGGTGGCGTGAGCATGTCTTCCGTGCCGGGAGCGCCTTCCGCCTGACCCTTGGTCTCGCTGATGGCGGCGACCTCCTCGACCGACTTCGGCTCGGGCGGCGCGAGTGTCTCGGGCTTCTCGTCGAGCGCCGGTTCGTAGACCTCGAGCGCGTTGCCCTCGGTCGTCCCGGCTTGGGTGATGCTCTGCGTCTTGTTGATCGTCTTCTGGACAACCTTGGTGTTGGTTTTCTGCTCCACGTATTTGACGTTCACGACCTTGTTCACGACCGTGTTGTTGTTGACGATGGTCGTATGGCCGATCGGGCGCGAGCGCTCGAAGAACGGCTGGCGGTCGCGCACGTAGTAGCGATCGAGGTTCGGAGCGAGGAAGTCGCGCGACGGCACGATCGACCAGTAATAGTCCGGCACGCTGCCGATATTGATGTTGATATTGATTCCGCCGCGGTCGTAGGTCGGCGGCAAGGGTGCCCAGCCGAGATAGTCGTCATCCTGGCGCCAGGAGACCCAGGCCGGGGCCCAGCGGTTGCCCGGCACCCAGAACCAACCCATCCTGTCCGAATAGCCCCAGCGGCCGTAATGATAGGTCGCCCAGCCGAACGGCTCGTCTGAGACCCAGGTCCAACCTGCGTTCGTATACACCCACCGCCCGCGGGTATAGGGACGCCAGCCGCGATCTACGCCGTGGGGCACCCAGACATATTGCCCTTGCGTCCAGGTCCAAGAGCCGTGTGGCGACAGGCGGTCGTAGAACACGGCGTTGTCGACATAGCCCTGCGCCCGCGGTTCGACCCAGCGCGCCCGCTGCGCATAGAACGGTTGATCCCGATAATAGGTGTCCCAGTACGGTCCGGCGTTGAATGTAACCGTCTGGTAGTCGAGGTCCGGCGCCCAATCCCTGAGATAGTAATATTCGCCTTCGTAATAGCCGGCGAGATACACCGCGCTCATCCATCCGCGATAGTCCTCGAACACGGTATCGCACCACGTATAGTCGGCGAGACAGCCGAGAATGGTGATAGGCGCCTCGGTCGGGACCGTGAGGAGGATGGGGTATTCGGTTCCCGGCCCCGCGCGGAGGTTCACGTTGGTGACGGGATAGGCGTTCGGCTCCTGGGCCTGCACTGGCAGGCTCAAGGCCAAGACGGCACCAGCGGCAATGATCAGGGTTTGGACTCGACGTCTGGATGAAGGCATGTCGCGGACTCTCATAGTTCGTTGAATCGTTAGGGCTTGAACGCGCGGCGAAGTCGAGAGTTCGATGAGGGCGGATTGACGGTGGCCCGGTGGCGTCATTGCGGCGGTTGAGGCAAAGGCGAGGGGACAAGGCCGCGCCGGGGCGAATCGCGTATTTGTCGTCAGGATTTCGCTCTCGATCCTGGGAGGACCCTGTCGATGATCGCCCTAACCGTCGCCGTCTTGAGCGTGCTACTTCCGGTTGCTCATCTCTTCATCAGCAAGGAGCCGCGGACCCGGCCGCGCGTCATCCGCATTCTGCTCCTCTATGCGCTCGTGATCGGCGTTGGCGTTATCGGCCTTCCCTTGGGCTTCGTGCCGCACGTCTTCTTCGCCGACGAGACGGCGCGAATGATCGGCTGGCCGCCCGGAAGCCCGTTCCAGTTCGAGGTCGGCGTGCATGACGGCGCCTGGGGCGTGCTCGGCTTTCTCTGCATCTGGATCGGGGGCAGGTTCTGGCTCGCGACTGGGCTCGGCTGGGCGCTGTTCATGCTCGGCGCCACCTACGGGCACATCCACCAGATGGTGGAGCACGACAATTACGCGCCCTACAACTTCTTCACGGTCTTCTCGGACGGCTTTATCGGCGTCTGGCTGCTCGTGCTGCTCTATCTCTATTGGCGCGAGGGCGGGTTCAGCCAGCCGTCCCCAGCGATGCGGTGAGCGGATTGTCGCCCGCGCGCTATCAGCGGGTTGCCACGAGGGCCTCATTCCCCGATATACTCGGCCAGGGAGGTTGGCAGCAGGCGCGTGCCTCGCCAACCGGGTCAGGTCCGGAAGGAAGCAGCCCTAACGAGCGTTTCGCGGGTTGCTCGTCCAGCCTCCCACCTAGCCTCTAGCGTCGAGTAGAGTATGGCGGGGGCCGCATAGGCTGCCCCCTTGGTTCAAGCCGTGGCGTGAGTGCCGACCCTTCGATGGCTGAAGCCGAAAATCAGAAGAGCGCGCCCGCGAGCCACGCGGCGCTCGCCCGCAAATACCGCCCACAGGTCTTCGCCGAGCTGATCGGCCAGGACGCCATGGTGCGGACGTTGCGCAACGCCTTCGCCGCGGGCCGCATCGCCCAAGCCTATATGCTCACTGGCGTGCGCGGCGTAGGCAAGACCACCACCGCGCGCCTCATCGCCCGCGCGCTCAACTATGAAGGCCCGGACGGCGAGGGCGCCACCCTCGACATCGAGCGGGAAGGCGCCCATTGCCGCGCGATTCTTGAGAGCCGTCATCTCGACGTGGTGGAGATGGACGCCGCCTCCCATACCGGCATCGACGACGTGCGCGACCTGATCGACAGCGCCCACTACAAGCCGAACACCGCCCGCTACAAAGTCTACATCATCGACGAGGTGCACATGCTCTCGAAGCAGGCCTTCAACGGCCTGCTCAAGACGCTGGAAGAACCGCCGGAGCATGTGAAGTTCATCTTCGCCACCACCGAGGTGCGCAAGGTGCCGGTCACGGTTCTGTCGCGCTGCCAGCGCTTCGATCTGAGGCGCATTGAGGTCGACACACTGATCGAGCACCTTGCCCGTATCGCGCAAGCCGAGG
>CAYUTT010000276.1:0-3521 GCA_964447575.1 uncultured Methyloceanibacter sp. | reverse complement strand
GCAAAGTAGCGGCGGCCTATTCCATTCGCCCTGGACTTGCATTTTCAACGATCAAGCCTGGGCTCTCGTTTCCGATTCAGCCGGCATTTCAGTTTCGGAACCGGCGCCATCCCCCAATCGTTGCATGTCATCAGCGGTTGCGGAGTGCCCATGACCGAAACCACCGCCGATTTCATGCTGAATCGCCTCTCCGACTGGGGCGTGCGCCGCATCTATGGTTACCCGGGTGACGGCATCAACGGGATCCTGACCGCGCTCGACCGGGCAATGGACCGCTTCGAGTTCGTCCAGGTTCGGCACGAGCAGAGTGTTTCGCCCAGTCGCGTTCGCCCGATGAGCCTGCCGGCCAGCACAACGCACCCGCCGACCTGCTGGACGTGCCGGCGACGGTGCTGATCCCCGGCGATGTCGAGATCGAGCACGGCGTGACAAATCCAGCCGCCGAAGACACGGACTCGGCCGCACGCGGCATGAAGTACTTCGCCGACTTCAACTGCAGCGGATGTCATGCGGCGAACGGCGGCGGCGGGATGGGACCTGCGCTCAGCAATCGCGAGTTCATCTACGGCGACAAGCCCGAGCAGATCTATCTCTCCATCGCGCAAGGGCGCCCGGCGGGGATGCCGGCATGGGGTGCGGTGCTGCCCTCGGCCGTGATCTGGGACCTGGTGAGCTATATCCAGGGCATCAGCGATGCGCCGAGCACGCAATGGGGCACGACGACGTCGTTGGATGCCTTCACCATCGAACAGGTTCCTCCCGAGTTCAAATCCACGCCCGATCCGTGGAAGTACACGCAGCCCTTTAGCTTTGGCCAAAAGCCCGAGGAGAACCAGGAGGATGGGGAAGGCTAGCACCGCCTCCAGGATGCTCGTCGAGTGGAGGAATCGTCTCGTGAATCCGCTGACCAATGAGCTCTGTCGCCGCTGCTGCCGATACGCCGATGAACTTCCTACAAAGCCTGGGCATTAGAGCCGATCTGATCTTGCCGCTCGCCTGGAGCCTGCTGCTCATTTCGCTTGCGGTCATTCTCCTCGTGAGCGTCCTTCTCGTCCGTGGGTTGTTTGCCTCTCGTGGGACTGCCGGTGAATCGGAGGCCGAACCCGCCGACCGCCCTGTCACAAGTGCCTCGTGGATTACGGCCGGCATGGGCGCTGTCGCCTTTGTGCTGTTCCTTTCGGCTGTATGGATCATGGCAACGGTGGCCCAGGCCGGGCGGCCGCCTCACGAGCCGGCGTTCGCTATCGAGGTCGTCGGCCATCAATGGTGGTGGCAAGTCCGCTATCTCGACGACGACCCTTCGCGCGTCTTCACCACCGCGAACGAAATTCACATCCCCATCGGCAAGACCGTGAGTATGAAGCTCGTCAGCCGGGACGTGATCCATTCCTTCTGGGTGCCGTCCCTTGGCGGGAAGACCGACCTCATTCCGGGCCAGACGAACGTGACCTGGATTCAGGCCGATAGGCCCGGCGTGTATCGCGGGCAATGCGCCGAGTTCTGCGGATTGCAGCACGCGAAGATGGCGCTGACGGTCGTTGCCAAGGAGCCCAAGGCGTTCGAGCAGTGGTGGGACAAGCAGCTCGAAGGAGCGCCATCCGCCGACTCCACGCGGATCGAACAGGGCAAGAGCGCGTTCATTCAGAAATGCGGGGTTTGTCACGCGGTGCGCGGCACGCGGGCGCAAGGCATCGTCGGGCCAGACCTCAGCCGTCTCATGGACCGCCAAACCCTCGCGGCCGGCACCTTGCCCAACACGCCCGGCCATTTGGCCGGTTGGATTGCCGATCCCCAACACGTCAAGCCAGGCAACTTCATGCCGCGGCCCGAAATTTCGGCCGCCGAGCTGCAAGCCATCCTCGCCTTCCTGCGGACACTCGAGTGACATGACCGCATCGGCGATCCAAGCTGTCCTGCTACTGGTAGCCCTGCCGGCTTTGGCTGTGCTCGGCGGTTGCGAAGAATTGGGGGGGACGAAGCAATCGAGCATCGGCGATCCGGGGCGTGGTGCGGCGCTCATCACGGAATATGGTTGCGGCGGCTGCCATATCGTTCCGGGGGTTCGGAGCGCCGACGGCCTGGTCGGGCCGCCGCTCGATCATATGGGGCGGCGGGTCTATCTTGCCGGTGTGCTGCGCAATACGCCGGCCAACATGATCGCATGGCTACGCGACCCGCAAAGTGTCGTACCCGGGACCGCGATGCCGGATGTGGGCTTGAGCGAAGGCGAGGCCCGCGACATCGCCGCCTATCTCTTCACGCTGGAGTGAGGCCGATGCCCGCGATATGGCGAACGATGTCCGTGTTGTTGCGCATGTGGTGCATATTTCTGCCCGGATTGCTGCTCGTTTCGGCTCCTGCCGCCGCGCGCGAGCTGAGGGTCTGTGCCGACCCCAACAATCTGCCGTTCAGCAACGCCCAAGGGCAGGGCTTCGAGAACAAGATCGTCGAGCTTGTGGCCCAAGAGCTTGATGCAAGGGTGGTTTATACGTGGTGGCCGCAGCGGCGGGGCTTTATCCGCAACACGCTTGAAGAGGGCGATTGCGATCTCGTCAGCGGTATCGCCAGCGGTGTCGAGTTGCTGCGCCCCACGCGCCCCTATTATCGCTCGGGTTATGCCTTCGTCACCCGCGCCAACGGCCCACAAGTCGGTTCGCTTGATGATCCGGTCCTGCACCAATTGAGGATTGGTGTGCAGCTTGTCGGCGATGATGGCTCGAGCCCGCCCCCTGGCCATGCGCTTGCCCGGCGAGGCATGTTCGACAATGTGCGCGGCTATATGGTCTATGGCGATTACCGAGACGGAAATCCTGCGGCGCGGATCGTGGAGGCTGTAGCTTCCGGCGAGGTCGACGTTGCCATCGCCTGGGGTCCGTTAGCGGGCTATTTCGCCGAACGCGTGAGAACGCCTCTCAAGGTGCAGCTGGTCACACCGCAGATCGACGGTCCGCGGCTCCCGATGGTCTTCGACATTTCCATGGCGGTCCGTACGGAGGATCGTGCTCTCGGTGAAGAAGTGGATGCCGCGCTGACGCGTCTGCAGCCTCAGATCGATGCCATCCTCGACGACTACAATGTCCCTCGCGTCGAATGAAATTAGGCTCCAGGGACCTCATGGACAGAGGTCCAAACCTGAATGACACGACCCACATCTCCTCTGAGAGGATAGACTAATCGTGTGGAGGCTGGAGACGACGGTAGCGAGCTATGACCCGGAGCGCGTCCGCACCTGGGCCCGGAAGTGTCAGGCAGGAAATCATGGGATGGATCCTCTGGCTTGTGGTCCTCTATGCCGTGATCTGCGTCGTGGCCTATTTCGGCAACCGCCAGTTCATGTACTTTCCCGATCCGGCTCGCGTCGCGCCGGCGGCGGCCGGCCTGAGCGGCGTCGAGGAGATCGAAATCGAAGCTGCGGACGGCACCACATTGATCGCCTGGCATGCGCCAGCGAAGGAAAACAAGCCGACGGTCCTCTATTTCCATGGCAACGGGGCCAACGCTGCCAATCGCGCCCCCAGAAT
>CAYUTT010000275.1:0-3532 GCA_964447575.1 uncultured Methyloceanibacter sp. | reverse complement strand
ACCAGTCCACTGGCATGCACCCGGTAAGTAAGCGCCAACGCCGGCCCCGCCGCCTAAGCGAAAGAAGAAGCGGCAATAGTCGCTGAACCAAGAAGGACGGCGGTCTAGAGCTTGTGCTCGGGTCCCGGTTCGGGCTGCGCCGGCTGTTCGACCTTGCCGGCCTGGATGACAGGCTGCGGATCGAGCGGCAGGCAGTGCTCAGGAGCCGTGTCGTAAGCAGCCGGTTCCGCCTCCGCCAAATGCGGGTCGACCACCTGGCAGACGCGCGACGCGCCGTTGGCGGTCGTCACCGTGATCCGGTCGCCGATGCTCACCTCGTCGAACTGACTGAGATGCGGGTCCTTGGCCGGTCCCGGCTCGATGGGCTTAAACGTCCGGTCGGTGTGCGCCTGCGAGCCGGCTGTCTTGAGCACTGACGCGCTGAGACCGAGCCGCGGCACCGAGCTTGTCGGCTCTGACGATGTCTCCACCCACGGCCATGGCGCCTGCTCCGGGAGCTCCGCGAAAGCGCGCTCCCACGCGCTCTGGCGGAGCATCTGCGCCAACCCCGTTTTCGTCAGGAGAGGAAAGTCGCGCCCGGCATGCAGAACGCCGGCCAGCAACGCGACCGTAGCGGTGACCCCAATCGTCCAGCCGAGCACTCTGCGCGGGCGGGAAGAGAGGAGGAGGAGCTGCGCCGACCCCCGTCGCGACATCAGATCCTCCTCCCATTCCGCCGCGGGGAGGCATAATCGCGGCGGCGGTAACGCCACATCACGAATGTCACCGCGCTTATCAGCATGACCCCAACAGCCGACGGTACGGCATGGCCGGCGTCGCCGTGGGCGAGGCCGGGCCAGAAGCAAAAGGCAAAGATCAGGGAAAAGAAAATCGAAGGTGCCAGAAACTCACGAGAGCCCAAAGCTTGGCGTCGCTCGATCATCGACATAAGCCTCGTCCGTCGGCAGCAGGCAGAATCAACCACCTTAATAGGGCGGAGCTTTAGCCGGAATGTGGCTCGGCGCTGCGCTTCGCTGCCACAACTGTGGCACAAATGCGATTATGCACAGCTCGAGGGCCCGCGCGGAAGGGCGCTCAGGCGCGCGGGAACCGGCAGGCGCCGCGGACAGTTAGCTGCACAAGGGGAGGAGGTTTCCGTGCGCCTCGACGCTTCGCGGGCGCGCCTACTCCCGCTCAACCGCAAGGAGGCTACGCCAGCCATGACCGCCACGAAATCGCTGCACGATCTGTTCGTCAATCTGCTCAAGGACATGTACTACGCCGAGAAGCAGATCATGAAAGCGCTGCCAAAGATGGCCAAGAAGGCCGACTCCGATGATTTGCGCCAGGCCTTCGAGCATCATCTCAAAGAGACGGAAGGCCAGATCGCGCGCCTGGAGCAGGTCTTCGCGCTTTGTGACCTGAAGCCTGCCGGCAAGACCTGCCCCGCCATCAAGGGCATCATCGAGGAGGGCGAGGAGGACATGAAGGACGCCAAGGATCCCGACGTCCTCGACGCCGGCATGATCGCCGACGCTCAGGCTGTCGAACACTATGAGATCGCGCGTTATGGCACGATGATCGCCTGGGCCAAGCAGCTCGGCATGCGGGATGCAGCCGATCTGTTGCAGCAGACTTTGGACCAGGAATACGGCGCCGACCGGCTGCTCACCGATCTTGCCGAGGGGAAGCTCAACCGCCAGGCTGCCTGACCGGCCTGAAGCCGAACCAAGTGATGAGACGCACAGCGCGGGCGCACGACGCCCGCGCTTTTTTGTGCCTTGCAGCAAATCGCGCCCCCGCTTAGGGTGCGCCCGCTTCGGCCGCCGTTTTTCACGTCATTCAGGAGACACATATGGGTCTGGTCGCCCGCACGCTCGAACGGGTCAAGCCTTCGCCGACCATCGCCATCACCAGCAAGGCGCGCGAGATGAAGGCAGCCGGTTTCGACGTTATCGGCCTCGGGGCCGGCGAGCCTGACTTCGACACGCCCGACAATGTCAAGCGGGCGGCGGTCGAGGCGATCGAGCGCGGCGAGACGAAATATACCGCGGTCGATGGTATCCCCGAGCTCAAGCGCGCCATCGTGCAGAAATTCGAGCGAGAGAACGGCTTGGTCTACAAGCCCTCCGAGATCACCGTCGGTTCCGGCGGCAAGCAGGTGCTCTATAACGCGCTGCTCGCCACGCTCGATCCGGGCGACGAGGTGATCGTGCCGTCGCCCTATTGGGTGAGCTACCCCGACATTGTGCTGCTGGCGGGGGCCGAGCCGGTCATCGTCGACACCAAGTTCGAGGACGGCTTCAAGCTGCGGCCCGAGGCCTTGGCGCGCGCCATCACGCCCAAGACCAAATGGTTTATCTTCAACTCGCCGTCCAACCCGACCGGTGCCGCCTATACCGAGGCCGAGATCAAGGCGCTCACCGACGTGCTGGTCAAGCACGACAAGGTGTGGGTGCTGTCCGACGACATCTACGAGCATCTGGTCTATGACGATTTCAAATTCACGACGCCTGCCGCGATCGAGCCGAAACTCAAGGGCCGCACGCTGACTCTGAACGGCGTGTCGAAGGCCTATTCCATGACCGGCTGGCGGATCGGCTATGGGGGAGGGCCCGAGCCGCTGATCAAGGCGATCGCCACTCTGCAATCGCAGTCGACCTCAAATCCCTGCTCGATCAGCCAATGGGCCGCGGTCGAAGCGCTCGAAGGCCCGCAGGATTTCTTGAAAGATTGGGTCGCTTCGTTCCAGGAGCGGCGCGATCTCGTCGTCGCCATGCTCAACCAGGCCAAGGGCATCTCCTGCCCGAAGCCTGAGGGCGCCTTCTATGTCTATCCCTCCTGCGCCGGCACGATCGGCAAGACCACGCGCGGGGGCAAGACTATCGGCAACGACGAGGATTTCGCCACGGCGCTGCTGGAGGAGGAGGGCGTCGCCGTGGTGCATGGCGCGGCGTTCGGGCTCTCGCCCTTCTTCCGCATTTCCTATGCGACCGGGATCAAGGCGCTGGAGGAGGCGTGCCGCCGTATCCAGCGCTTCTGCGGCAACCTCAGCTGAGCGAGGAGGAGCGAATGGCCGACATGAAGTTCAGCACCGGCAACCAGATCAAAGGCAAGATCATGGAGATCCGCAAAGGCGCGGTGACGGCCATCGTCTATGTCGCGATCCCCGGCGACACGATGCTCGAAGCGAGCGTCACCATCGCCTCGCTGGAGACCTTGAAGCTCTATGAAGGCAAGCAGGTCGTGCTGATGATCAATCCGGGCGACATCATCATTGGCTGCGAGTAGGGCGCGCCGCTACGCCGTCAGCGTCTGCTGGTTGTGGCTGACGCCCTTCTGTTTGAGCAACTCCTGTAGCTCGCCCGCCTGGAACATCTCCCGCACGATATCGCAGCCGCCGATGAACTCGCCCTTGACGTAGAGCTGCGGAATGGTCGGCCAGCTCGAATAGGCCTTGATCCCATCGCGCACGCTCATGTCCTCGAGCACGTTGATGTCTTTGAAATCCACGCCGAGATGTCCGAGGATCTGCGCGACCTGCATGGAGAAG
>CAYUTT010000274.1:0-3534 GCA_964447575.1 uncultured Methyloceanibacter sp. | reverse complement strand
AGCCTCGGGAAAATTCAAACGGCACTTCTGGGGAAGATCACTCCGGTAGCCACAGACCTCGACGCCGACGGCTTTGCGGACATGTACGCCCAGACCATCGCCTACGGTCTGCTCTCGGCTCGCATCGCCGATCCCAAGGCCGACACGGCCGACGACCTCGCAGCGCACATGCGCACCAACCCGTTCCTCAAGGAGCTGATGGAGACCTTCCTGCACATCGGCGGACGGCGAAAGAGCGGGAACGGCGTCGGGCTGGATTTCGACGAGCTGGGCGTGAGCGAGGTCGTGGCCCTGCTTGATGCGGCCAAAATGGAGGCAGTGCTGCGCGACTTCGGCGACCGCAATCCGCAGGAAGATCCGGTCATCCACTTCTACGAGCTGTTCCTCAAGGAGTACGACGCCAAGAAGCGGATGCGGCGAGGCGTCTTCTACACGCCTCGGCCGGTGGTCTCCTACATCGTCCGCTCGGTACACGAGCTGTTGCAGACCGAATTCGGACTTGCCGATGGCCTCGCCGACACCGCGACCTGGGGCGACGTGGCCGAGCGCCACGGGGGCCTCAAGCTGCCCGAGGGCGTGAAGCCAACGGATCGTTTCGTGACGGTCCTCGACCCGGCAGCCGGCACCGGCACTTTCCTGGTTGAGGCGATCGAGGTCATCCATCGCACGCTAGTCGAGAGGTGGAAGCGGGAGGGGCACAGCGAGAAGAACATCCTCAACCTCTGGAACGACTACGTGCCCGAGCACCTTCTGCCGCGCCTGCACGGCTACGAGCTTCTAATGGCGCCCTACGCGATCGCCCATGTGAAGATTGGGCTCAAGCTCCATGAGACCGGTTACCGCTTCGGCAGCGAGGAGCGCGCGCGCATATACCTTACGAACGCGCTGGAGCCCCCGCAGGACTTTTCGGGCCACCTGGACTTCGTGATTCCCGCACTCGCCCACGAGGCCCAGGCCGTAAGCGCTGTTAAGCGGCACCAGCGGTTCCCGATCGTGATCGGCAATCCACCATACTCCAGGGCCTCTTCGAACACGGGAGACTATGTCGAGCGACTAGTAGACCCTTACAAGCCCCCGTCCGCGCCGAGAAAAATATACAGCCGCTTTCGGACGACTATATTAAGTTCATTCGATTTTCGGAAGTCACCGTGGCGGTAGCAGGCCTCGGAATTCGCGCAATGATCACAAACAACATCTTTCTATCGGGACGTATTCATCGCGGGATCCGCGAATCTCTCCTCCGGACATTTCAGTTGGCGTCCATCCTGAATCTACATGGTAGCGGCAAGGTCGCGTTTCTCGGTGCTGCGGGTGCTACCGACCAGAACGTTTTTGATATTTTGCAGGGGTTGCGATCTCGCTCTTGATCAGGATCAAAGAAGAGCGCTGTGTGCGCTATGCTGAGCTCATTGGGTCTCGACAGTCAAAATACCACCTGTTGCTGTCTGGGACCGATTTCAGTTGGCGCTCTCTCATCCCAGAGTCGCCTTATTTTCTCCTGGTACCACGTCTCGGAAATACAAGCGAGGATTATCATACATACAGCAGTCTATCGAGCCTTTTCCGGTTTTACAGGCGTATCAGGCAAACCTGGTGACGATGCCGTGTTGATTTCTTTCAGAGAGGCGGACGTGCTGCCGAAACTGGTGCATTTTTGAGAAACTATTGAGAATAATAACTCTCTGAAACTAACAGAAGCTGGCCGAAACCTGGCTGCGCGTTCGAATGACAAGCCGTTTAGTCCAGATTTGCTGACCCCTTACGCTTACCGGTCTTTTGACACGAGATACACGTACTATGATCCAGATGTCTGGACTCGTGCCGTTCGACCTCTGAGAGCGTGCGTCGACGGGTCTCCTATTCTGCTCACGACAAAGATTATTAAGGATCCACAGTTTTCGCATGTGTTCGTAACCGGGTTGTTTCCAGATGTGATTTTCTTATCGAATACCAGCTCAGTTAATTGCTACTCGTTCCCTATCGGATCTGCTCCTGAGGATGGCAGGTTCGACTTAAAAGCTGATGGCGCGAACGCTAACTTGGATACTAAGCCTTTTGTGACACGACTCAGGTGTAAGGTGAGCGTACCGGATGTTCTATCTTATATATACGCGGTTCTTCATGCGCCGACTTATCTTCGACGTTATTACGAGCAGCTTCAGTATGATTTTCCGCGCTTGCCGCTGACTGAGAGCTTTGAGCTATTCCGGGGGCTGGCGATGTTTGGCGAAGAGCTCATTGCTTTCCATCTTGTCGAAGCGTCGACGCAGCAGGCGCTCTTCGCTCGCTATGAATACTCGGGCAAAGCGTGGCGCTATGAGAGCAAGAACGGACAGAGACTGCCCGTGACTCTCTCGTTCAACGGCCGTGAGAACCCTGTGGTGGATCGCGTAGTCTGGTCCGACGACACCGTCTGGATCGACGCTACCAAGCCGAGGAAGGGCGCGGCGAGCGCCAAGGTGACCGGCGCCGCCGGCTTCCGCGGCGTGCCCGAGGAGGTGTGGGACTTTCACATCGGCGGCTATCGAGTCTGCGAGAAGTGGCTGAAGGACCGTAAGGGTCGCACGCTAACCGCCGAGGACATCGCGCATTACCACCGCATCGTGATTGCCCTGCACGAGACGATCCGCATCATGCGCGAGATCGACGAGGTCATCGAGGTCCCACGGCGGCTGGCCTGGCGCTTTCCAGCCGGCAAGTTCGGCCAATTCGGAGGTGACCGAAGCTGCGCCGGAGCAACGGGAGCTCGTCTCGGCGCAGCCCACAAGCGAGAGGAGCAAGCGATGAAGCCTCTGGCGGAAGGCGCGCGGCGGCTACCGACCCACCACCTCACAATCCGGGTGCCGTGGCATGACGCCGGCTGGAGCGGCATCGTCTGCCAGCGTCCGCTGGAGAACGCATCGGCGAGAACAAGCGGGACGAGATCGAGGCGGGGTGCGCCGGGCACCGTTTCGACCAGCTCTCCAAAGATCGTCTGCCGCCGTGTGTCGGCGAGCGCGCCTCCTTCGTATTCCGCCGCCTGCGTCCCTTTCCGTTGGATGCTGCGGGAGATGATCGAAGGCAATGTAGAGGATGGCGGGCCCGGCCTCGCCGAGCGGCTGAAGCTCGGCTGGATCGCCGACCGGGAGCCGGACCTCTCGTTCGAGACGGCTTGGGTGCAGGAGCGTGACAACCAGCTTGCGATCCTCGACACGTTCTTCGGCGCGGTCCGCCCTGACGAGTCGCTCTGCTTCTTCTACGCCAAACGAACGCCCCTCTCGGAACAGTCGCGGCGGGTGATCATCGGCGTCGGACGCGTGCTCTCGGTGGGCGGTGCCACCGAGTACACCTACAAGACCCCCGATCCGCCGCTGCGCTGCGTCCTCTGGGAGCACAACGTCGGCCACTCGATCCGTGCTGGATTTGCCGACGGTTTCCTGTTTCCCTATCAGCAGATCCTGGCGCGGGCGGCCGAGGACGAAGGGATAAATCCCGAGGAGTTCGTCGCCTTCGCTCCCGACGAGCACTACGCAGACTATTCTTTCGGATCGGAGT
>CAYUTT010000273.1:0-3538 GCA_964447575.1 uncultured Methyloceanibacter sp. | reverse complement strand
AGAATGGCATAGGCGCTCATGGGCTCGCCCGCCCTGCGCAGGCAGGTCAGGATCTCACTCTGATTGCGCGAGAGCTTCGGCTCCGAGCGATGCTGATGGGCCGCATTCATATCGATGATATAACATAACATCTCCGGCGCGCGTCAAGGAACTCGGTGTGGTTCCGGGTGGTTTTCCTCATCGACCCACCCAAGAAGACTACCTGAGATGAGGAAACCGCCATGTTCAAGGAGATCGTCGCCACGCCCGTAATCGCGCCCGTCGTGCTGGGCGCCTGGATTCTGGCCGCCATCCCGTCCGCCGCCGAGACCCAGGCCGTCAGTGAGGACCCCATCGAGGCTGCCGAGACCGCCGAAAAGGGCTCCCTCACGAACCCCTACTCCGCCGACGATGACGCAATCGTCGAGGAAGGCCACAAGATCTACATGGCCGCCGGCTGCAACGGCTGCCACGGCGGCACCGGCGGCGGCGGCATGGGACCACCCCTCACCAACCCCATTTGGGTCTACGGCGACGACGGAGACACATTGTTTCGGCTGATCGCGCTCGGCACCGACGGCTTGCAGGCGCAAGGCTATAGCCGCACCGGCTCGGAAAGTGTCGTTGGGCCTATGCCTCCGCAAGGTACGATCGTAAAATCCACCGACGACATGTGGAAAATGATCACCTGGATCGACTCGCTCCACCAATAACGCGGGCGCAAAGCCCCGACCCGGCAGTGACAGAAAGGATGAGGAAACGTCCATGCTGAGAGTGATTACGCTTGCTTCGGTTGTGGTGGCCCTGGCCTTTATCGTTTGGGCCTTCTTCGTCATGACCGGTGGGCGCGACTGGCTCGTCGCGACCATGACCACTGAGACAAAGGTCGCGGAGACCGCGCCGCCCGCGACCGAAGCTCCCACCGGGCAGGAACAGGCGAAGCCAGCCGAAGAGGCCAAGCCTGCCGAAGAGGCAAAACCGGCGGAAGAGGCCAAGCCTGCTGGGGAGGCTAAGCCGGAAGCGGCCGCCGAGGCGGAAGGTGCCCCGCCGGCGACTGCAGGCGAGACGGAGACCGCCGCCGGAGCCGAAACCGAAGGCGCCACGGTGGACCCGGACGGCAATCCGTTCGAGACCGCGCAAGCCGCCGAGAAAGGCACGCTCGTTAGCCCCTATTTGGACGACTACGACTCGGTGGCCGCCGAAGGCCGCAAGAAATACATGGCCGCCGGCTGCAACGGCTGCCACGGCGGCACCGGCGGCGGCGGCATGGGTCCGCCCCTGACGAATCCGATATGGGTCTACGGCAATGACGGCGACACGCTGTTCCGCCTGATCGCGCTGGGCTCCCCCGGCCTCCAAGAGCAGGGCTACAAGCGCATAGGTTCGGAGCTCGTGGTCGGCCCGATGCCGCCCCAAGGGACCATCGTGAAGTCCAACGACGATCTGTGGAAGATCATCGCCTGGATCTGGTCGATCAATCCCCCGGACCCGGACCGCTGGATAACGCAGTAGCGCCTGGCTTCCGTCGTCAGCACTTCGGCGCGATCCGAACCTTCGCCAGGCTTGGTGTAGCCGGCGCGCCGAACGTGCGGCGGAAGTCCCGCGCGAAATGGGCTTGATCGGCAAACCCTGCGGCGTGCGCGGCCGTGGTCAGGTTGTCACCCTCCACCACCGCGCGAATCGCGGCACGCATGCGGCACCATGCGCGATAGCGCCGGAACGGAACCCCCACCACTTTCGTGAAGACGTGCTGGAAGCGCGACGGCGACAAGCCGGTCCAGGCCGCAGCGATCTGAACATGGCGTAGATCGCGGTAGTTCTGGTGCATCGAGTCGCACACGCGCGCGATGCGTAGATCAAGCGGCTCGGCGCTCCGGCCCGCAAAGGCCATGAGATCGTCCAGCCCCGCCCGATCCATAACGGGCTGTCGCGGCCTTCGTAAATCTCGCGCAATACCGCGACCTCGCCTCTGCCAGACACCAGCGCGCCCCGCACCTCCCGCGCATCGCGCAGAAACGGCACTAGATGCTTAGAACGCCCGGCGCCCGGCTCCAGGTAGAGAACCGCGAGTGGCTCGTCATGCATATCGAAGGCGTAGGGAACCCCGGCCGGAATCACAGCCATCCGCGTGTTGAGACAGTCCGCGCCGTCGATGTGCAACGCGATGGGCCCATAGAGTCCCGCAAGTAACACGGGAACGCTATGGCGATGGCTCGCATTGCGGCCAAGCGGCCCCACGAACAGGGCGCGCCCCTGATCGAGATACCAAAGCGGCGGAGTTTCGGCGGGCTGGCTCATAGCACGTTCGTTCAAGCGTCAAGGCGCGCGAGGTGAATAGTGTCGCGCCGTACCGCAAGAGGAAAGCACGCCATGACGAACCTCTTCAGCCGCCGCCACGTCGTCGTCGCCGCCGGCGCATTTGCCGCGGCGCCGATAGCCACTGCCCTTTGCCCGCAGCACGCTTCCGCGGGGGCGCCCAGGCTCGGACCCGCGGAGCCCACTCATTACCGCTTCAAACTCGGCGATTTCGAGGTGACGACGATCTCCGACGCACATGCCTTCCTCGACGGTCCCTGGCCGCTGATCGGCACCAACGCGCAGCAGGACGATGTCGATCTCCTGATGCGGGACAACCTGCTCCCCACCAACAAGTATCGGCCGGGTTTCACGCCGATGCTGATCAATACCGGCAAGGCGCTGATCCTGTTCGATACCGGCAATGGCGAACGCGGCTTCGTTCCGCGCCCGGACGGGGGATGGCTTGCCGCGCAACTTGCGCCTGCCGGATTCGAGCCCGGACAGGTGGACATTGTCATCCTGTCCCATGGCCATCCGGACCACATCGGCGGGATCATGGAGCGAGGGGAGCCGCTCTTCCCCAATGCACGCTATGTCATAGGCGATGTGGAGCACGCCTTCTGGACGAGCGACAAGCCGACCGGCAACCTTGAGGCCTTCGCGCAGCTGTATCGCCACTACGTTCCGCCCGTCGCCGATAAGCTCACCTTCATCAAGCCAGGCGACGAGGTCGTTTCCGGAATCAGAGCGGTTGAGGCCTACGGGCATACGCCGGGACATCTCGGCTTCGACATTGAGAGTAACGGCAAGCGGCTCTTCTTCTGGGGCGACTGTGCACACCATCACGTCGCCTCCCTGGCGCGCCCCGATTGGCATTGCGTGTTCGATGTCGATCGCGATCAAGGCGCCAAGACCCGCGCACGCATCTTCAACATGGCCGCAGCGGACCGCGTGGCCATTAGCGCCTTCCATATGCCGTTCCCGTCCCTAGGCTACGTGGAACGGCGCAAGGCCGGCGGCTACCGCTGGCTGCCGCTCTCCTACCAGCTCGACCTTTAGCGCCGGCGTGAAGGAGGCTTGATCGACCACGCGTTCCGGCGTGCAATACCCGCATGTCCGGCCGAATCGAGATCGTCGAAGGCGACATCACGGCCCTCGACGTTGATGCCATCGTCAACGCCGCCAACGAGCAGCTGGCGCCGGGCGGCGGCGTCTGCGGCGCCATCCATCGCGCCGCGGACCCCGGGCTCGCCGAGGCGTG
>CAYUTT010000272.1:0-3540 GCA_964447575.1 uncultured Methyloceanibacter sp. | reverse complement strand
CGCCATGTGCGCCGCGGCCATTTCCTTTGCGCGCATCCGCCGGCTCTATTTCGGCGCGAGCGACCCGAAAATGGGCGCCGTGGAGCACGGGCCGCGATTCTTCGGCCAGCCCACCTGCCACCACGCGCCCGAGGTTTATGGCGGCATCGGCGCGACAGCCGCCGCCGCGCTGCTCAAGGACTTCTTCGCCGACCGCCGCTAGAGCGGCCAGGCCCCGCTAGAAGTTCTTCAGATAGAGATCCCACTTGCCCGGCGTGTACCACAGGCAGCCATTGAGCTGCTTCGACCACAGGCATTTTTGGCCCGGGCGCGGGCCGGCCAGCGTGCCGTTCCGCTTATGGGTGAGCAGCGCGTTTTCCCAGTGCTGTCCAACGCTCTCCTCGGCGAGCGCGAAGCCCGTCGTGACGAGTACGAGAGCAAGGGCGATGAGCGAAGATTTCATGTCAGCCTCCCAGGGGTAGAGGCAAAGTATTCCCTGGACGGCCTAATAGTAGGTTTAGTATATCAATGAATAATCAGTGACTTACAAATTGATGCGCAGGAAATACTGGAGTAATACTTCGAAGAAATTTTTAGTCAAACGAGAATAAACTTGCCCGCTGGCGACAGCGCAGCAGGTACAACGCACCGGTGCGGGGGCCTCGTGATTGGCAGATAAAAGGTCAGCTTCGGAAGGCTTAGTTGCCCAGGCCCCAGGGCTGAGGAACCGGGGCGCTCTGATCGTGCGGCCACGAATCTTGCGGATAGAGCTGCCGCTGGATCGCCTGGTTCTCGATATCGCCCTTGGAATAGGGGACGAAGCCGAAATAGCCGCTCCAACCGCGCGGGCCGGGGCCCGTCGTGACATAGGGATAGATGGGCGTCCGACCGCGTTTGAAGATTTGCGCCTGCTGGGTGAGCGACTCGGGACTGTCCGGGCCGGCGATGACGCCGGACATCGCCTTGGCGGGAGCGGCCCAGGTCAGCAGCCAGAGGTAGAACAGGATCGCGGCGACTCCGACGATGCCGGAGAGGGTCCTCTTCGTAGCGGGGGAGTCGTAGGTCATGCGATTCTCGGTATTTCCTGTCGCGCGCCAGATGATCTGGAAATAGTGACTGCATCGTGAAAGCGCAACGATTGATGCAAGAAAAGTGGGGCAAAACCGCGATTGGCGTCCGTTCTCACGCCCGCGGTGAATCCCTTGCCAACCGGCGTCCCGCGCAGACCCTAGCCTTTGTGCCTGACGGCCCGCCAGCCGATGTCGCGGCGGCAGAAACCGCCCGGCCAATCGATCTTCGCGACCGCTTCGTAGGCGCGGGTTTGCGCCGCCTTGATATCGGCGCCGCGCGCGGTGACGCCCAGCACCCGGCCGCCATCGGCAAGGATGCGGTCGCCGTCGCGTTTCGTTCCGGCATGGAAGACCTCGACGTCGGGATCGGCGCCGGCCGCGTCGAGCCCCTTGATTTCACTGCCCTTGGCGTAGGCACCGGGATAGCCCTTGGCCGCCATCACGACGCAGAGTGCCGCCTCGTCACACCAATCGAGCCGGGCGCTTCTGTCGAGCCGGCCCTCGGCCGTGGCGAGCAGCACCGGTAGCAGATCGGAGTTGAGCCGCATCATCAGCACCTGCGTCTCCGGGTCGCCAAAGCGCACATTGTACTCGATGAGCTTCGCGTCCCCGTCTTTCACCATCAGGCCCGCATAAAGCACGCCTTTAAAGGGCGTGCCGCGCGCCTTCATGGCTGCGACAGTGGGCAGGACGATCTCATCCATCACGCGGGCCGATAGCGCTTCGGTCATGACCGGCGCCGGTGAGTAGGCACCCATGCCGCCCGTGTTGGGACCTGTGTCGCCGTCATGCGCCCGCTTGTGGTCCTGCGCTGAAACGAGCGGCAGCGCCCGCTCGCCGTCAACCAGGGCGAAGAAGCTCGCCTCCTCGCCTTCGAGATGCTCCTCGATCACCAGCTCGGCCCCAGCCTCTCCGAACGTCCCCGAGAAGCAGGCATCGATGGCCGCATGCGCCTCGAAATGAGTGGTGGCGATGATCACGCCCTTGCCGGCGGCAAGCCCGTCCGCCTTGATGACGATGGGCAGCGCATTTGCCTCCACATGGGCCTTGGCCAGCGGCGCCTCCGTAAAGCGAGCGTAAGCGGCCGTGGGGATGCCATGCTCGGCGCACAGATCCTTGGTGAAGCCTTTGGAGCCTTCGAGTTGTGAGGCCGCCTTCGACGGCCCGAACACCTTGATGCCGTCCGCCTCGAGAGCGTCAGTCAGTCCGGCGACGAGCGGCGCCTCCGGCCCAATCACGGCGAGACCGATATCCTTGTCCTTGCAGAAGCGGAGGACAGCATCGTGGTCGCCCGCGTCGAGCGCGACCAGTTCCGCCACCGCGGCGATGCCGGCATTGCCCGGCGCACAATAGAGCGTGCCGAGAAGGGGGCTCTGCGCCAGCTTCCAGGCGAGGGCATGCTCGCGTCCGCCGCCGCCGATCAGAAGCACGTTCACCGCGTCCGGTCCCCGCTGGTCGCCGTCCTTGTTCGCCGCGCTCGAGGCCTGTATGCCCTTGCTGCGGCTAGCGCGCTCTTAGCACGATAAGGCGCCTCCGCGACAAGAGACCTCGAAATGGCAGGCCGTAGTCCACAACCCGTCCAGACCAATCTCGTCGAGTACACCGTCTCCGAGCTCGCCTTCGCGCTCAAGAAGACGGTGGAGGACGCCTATGGCCTCGTGCGCTTGCGCGGCGAGATCTCCGGCTATCGGGGGCCGCATGCGAGCGGCCATTGCTACTTCACGCTGAAAGACGAGAAGGCCTGCATCGAGGCGGTCATCTGGCGCAGCACGTTTCAGCGCCTCAAGTTCAAGCCGGAAGCGGGGCTCGAGGTCGTGGCGCGGGGCAGGATCACCACCTATCCAGACCGCTCAAAATATCAGATTGTGATCGACGACCTCGAGCCCGCGGGCGTCGGCGCGCTCATGGCCCTTCTTGAGCAGCGCAAGAAGCAGCTCGCCGCCGAAGGCCTGTTCGACGAGGCGCGCAAGAGGAAACTGCCCTTTCTTCCGCGCCTGATCGGCGTGGTGACCTCGCCCACGGGCGCGGTGATCCGCGACATTCTCCACCGGCTCGAGGATCGCTTCCCCACCCATGTCTTGGTGTGGCCGGTGCGCGTGCAAGGCGAGACCTGTGCCGCCGAGGTCGCCGCCGCCATCCACGGCTTCAACGCGGCCACCGCCATCCTCTCCCGCCCCGATCTGATCATCGTCGCGCGGGGCGGCGGCAGCCTCGAGGACCTTTTGGGCTTCAACGAGGAGATCGTCGTGCGCGCGGCGGCCGCGAGCGCGATCCCGCTCATTTCGGCCGTAGGGCACGAGACGGATTGGACGCTCATCGACCTTGTCGCCGATCATCGCGCCCCGACGCCGACCGCGGCCGCAGAGCGCGCGGTGCCGGTGCGTTCGGAGCTTCTCATCGCGGTTCGCACGTTCGGCATACGCGGCGCGGGTACGTTGCGACGCAACCTCGAGGCCTGGCGCAACCGCTTTACCGCGTCTGTGCGCGGGCT
>CAYUTT010000271.1:0-3546 GCA_964447575.1 uncultured Methyloceanibacter sp. | reverse complement strand
CTCGACCAGCTGTTCGGCACGGCGCCGTTTCTGATGGTGGCGTTCCTGTTTCTAGGCGGCGCCGCCGGCATCATGAACGTGGTGCGGACGGCCAAATCCATGCAGGGCGAGCCGATGCCAGGCCATCACCTGCGAAACGCGACGGATGACGACGAAGACTAGGGGCTTTAGGACGTGATAGGGGCAGCATACGCCGCGGAAGACGCAGGACACGGTGACGGTCATGGGGCCGGCGGCCTGCCCGATCCCATGCACCAGTTCGAGATCCAGCGCCTGATCGAGCTAGATCTGTTCGGCTACGACGCCTCCTTCACCAATTCGGCGCTGTTCATGGTGATCGCCGCTGCGCTGATCACGCTCTTCACCCTGTTCGCCATGCGCAAGGGCTCGCTGGTTCCGGACCGGCTCCAGTCCACGGCGGAGCTGTCCTACGAGTTCGTCGCTAATATGGTGCGCGACAACGTGGGCACCGAAGGGATGAAGTACTTCCCCTTCATCTTCACGCTCTTCATGTTCGTGCTGGCCCTGAACATGCTCGGCATGATCCCCTATTCGTTCACCGTGACGAGCCACATCATTGTCACCTTCGCGCTTGCCGCCTTCATCTTCATCGGCGTCACGCTGATCGGCTTCTGGAAGCACGGCATCAAGTTCCTCAAGTTCTTCGTGCCCTCGGGCGTGCCGTTCGTCATGCTGCCGCTGCTCGTGGTGATCGAGGTGATCTCCTATCTCACGCGGCCCGTCAGCCTTTCGGTACGGCTGTTCGCCAACATGATGGCCGGACACACCATGCTGAAAGTGTTCGGCTCGTTCGTGGTGGCGCTTGGGCTGCTCGGCGGCTGGGCGGCACTCGCCTTCATGGTCGCCTTCACCGGTCTCGAACTGCTGGTGGCGTTTCTTCAAGCCTATGTGTTCGCCATCCTCACCTGCATCTATCTCAACGATGCGCTCCACATGCATCACTGAGCCAAATCAACGATCGTTCCAAGGAGAGAGCTATGGAAGCGGAAGCAGCAAAACTGATCGGCGCAGGTCTTGCCTCGATCGCGCTCGTCGGCGCCGGCGTCGGCATCGGCACAATCTTCGGCAATTATCTGCAGGGCGCCTTGCGCAACCCGTCGGCAGCGCCGACGCAGTTCGCGAACCTCCTGCTGGGCTTCGCCCTCGCCGAGGCGACCGGCTTGTTCGGCCTCGTGGTGGCCCTGATCATCCTGTTCGTGTTCTAGTCAGAGCCCGTTTAGGCTCCGCGTAAGGGACGCGACCATGCCGCAACTCAATCCGCTCGATTGGGCGCCTCAGATCATCTGGCTCGTCCTCACCTTCGGCGTGCTCTATCTGCTGATGCTGTGGATCGCGCTGCCGCGCATCGGCAAGGTGATCGAGACGCGCGCGGCGCATATCGCCGGCGATCTCGCGGCCGCGGACAAAACCCGGCACGACACCGAAGAGGCGATCGCGGCCTACGAGCAGGCACTGGCCGAGGCCAAACAAAAGGCGCACGCCATCGTCGAGGAAGGCCGCGTCAAGCTGAAGGCGGAGACCGACGCCGCGCGCGCCAAGCTCGAAAAGGAACTCGCCGCGAAGAGCAAAGAGGCGGAGGCGCGGATCGCGCAGGCCAAGGACTCGGCCATGAAAGAGGTCAACGCGGTCGCGAGTGAGGTTGCCTCCGATATCGTGCGCCAGTTGATCGGTACCGCGCCTGCAAAAGCCGAGATCGAGAAGGCCGTGGCTTCGGCAAGGAAAGCGTGAGCAGCATGGACATCCTCGCCACACCGGAGCTTTGGGTCGCCGTCTCCTTCTTTTTGTTTTTGGTGCTCGTGTTCTATTTCGGCGTGCACAAGAAAATCGGTGCGGCGCTCGATGCGCGCGCCGCCTCCATCGCCAAGGAGATCGGCGAGGCGAAGGCCTTGCGCGAGGAGGCGGAGAAGGTGCTCGCCGACTACCGCCGCAAGGAGGGTAACGCGGCCAAGGAGGCGGAGGACATCGTCCGCCTCGCCACCAAGGAAGCCGAGATCATGGCTGCGGAGACCTCGCGCGCCATGAAGGAGCAATTCGAGCGTCGCATGAGGCTCGCCGAGGACAAGATCGCCCGCGCCGAGGAAGAGGCTTTGCGCGAGGTGCGCGCGGCCGCGGCGGACGCCGCGGTGGCTGCGGCGCAGACAGTGATCGCCGCGCAACTCACGCCCGAGACAGCCGACAAGCTGGTCAAGCAGGGCATCGACGCGCTGAAGTCGAAGCTGAACTAGCCGCCTTCCCTACATCGCCGTTCCCTCACAGCTTGCCGATCTTGAGAAACGACTCAGTATCGATGGGGTAGAGTGAGGCATGGTCCATGCCGTCGAACCCCAGCACGACGCCTCGCTTGCGGACTATGAGAGCATCGCGGCGCTGAGCGCCTCGGTCCGGAGCCTGCGCCAGGAGGCCAAAAGCCGGCTCGGCGCGCTCAAGGGCCGCCGCCTGTTCATGGTGAACAGCACGAGCCAAGGCGGCGGGGTGGCAGAGCTTCTGCCGCCGCTTCTGTCGTTGATGCGCGACCTCGGGGTCGAGTGCCATTGGCTGGTGATGGAGACGCACGACCAGGCGTTCTTCCGCCTTACCAAACGTCTCCACAATCTCATCCACGGCCAGGGGGACCCGCGGCTGACCCGCGCCGATCGCGCGCTTTACGAGCGAGTCAGCGCCGAGAACGCGGACAAGATCGAGACGTTCCTCCGCCCTGGCGACGTGCTCGTCGTTCACGATCCGCAACCCATGGGCGCGGGCGCGATCCTGCGCGAGCGGATGGATATCGCGGCGATCTGGCGCTGCCATATCGGGCTCGACCGGGAGACGAAGGAGACCCGCGCGGCGTGGGATTTTCTCGACTCGTGCTCGACTCCCTACGACCACGCCGTGTTCACGGCACCCGAGTATATTCCGGGCTGCCTGGCCGGGCGCGCCACGATCATCCATCCCGGCATCGACCCGCTCAGCCACAAGAACCGCCATCTCCGGGTTCACGACCTGGTGGCGATTCTCGCCAATGCCGCGCTGGTCAAGCCTTGGGGACCGGTCACCACGCCGGCTTTCGCGGACCCGGCCAAGCGGCTCCAGCCGGACGGAAGCTGGGCGCCGGCCACCGAGCCGGAAGATTTCGGCCTCCTGTTCCGGCCCATCGTGACGCAAGTGTCGCGCTGGGACCGGCTCAAGGGTTTCGGCCCGCTGATGGAGGGCTTCGTCTCGCTGAAGCTCGGGGCCGAAGCCCGCACCGACCTCTCCGAGCAGCACCAGCATGTGCTGCAGCTCGTGCGGCTCGTCCTTGCCGGGCCCGACCCGGCCTCGGTCGACGACGATCCCGAGGGCAAGGAGGTGCTGGCGGAACTCTGCGCGGCCTATGCAGCGCTGCCCCCGCACCTCCAGAACGATATCGCCATGATCTCGCTGCCGATGTCGTCGACCAAGAACAACGCGCTGATCGTCAACGCCTTGCAGCGCTGCTCAGACGTGGTCGCGCAGAACTCGATCCAAGAGGGCTTCGGCCTCACGGTGACCGAGCCGATGTGGAAG
>CAYUTT010000270.1:0-3548 GCA_964447575.1 uncultured Methyloceanibacter sp. | reverse complement strand
CGTAGCGCTCGCCTTTGAGCACGGCGTCGGCGGCGCGCTCCGCCGGCTTCACTTGCCGCGGGTCGAGAGGCCGCGTCATCACGCCCTGCGCAAATTGGCGATGCTCGCTCACCACGCCGCACACCGTGTTCGGGTGGCGGGGAGACTCGACGCGGTTCATCACCACGGTGCCGACAGCCATGAGCCCGTCATGGCTCGACCGGTTCGACTCGAAATACATGGCGCGGACCATGCAGTCGCGCTCGGAGGCGTTGCCGGTGAGCGATGCCGTCTCGGGCTGCACCTTGGATGGCTTGCCGATGCAGCCGGCGAGGCACGTCGCCAAGCCCGCAGCGATCAGCCCTGCCAATAAGCCCCTCAGTGTTCGCCCCATATCCCCCTCGCCGGCGCAGCGTGCCTTCTCGTATGTCAGGAAGGCTGGTCCAGATTTAGGCCAATCGCAGCGCCCTTGTCAGTCGGCAAATTTGCCTCGTCCGCCTTAATTCTGTCTAAGCTTCCGGCATGCCCAAGCAAAGCGCCGGCATTTTAATGTACCGGAAGACGGGAATGGGGCTCGAAGTCCTGCTCGTCCACCCTGGCGGGCCGTTCTGGGCGAAGAAGGACGAGGGCGCCTGGTCGATCCCCAAGGGCGAGTACGAGCCGGGGGAGGACCCGCTTGCCACCGCCCGCCGGGAGTTCGCCGAGGAGCTCGGGCAGCCCGCGCCGGACCAGGGCTATTTCGACCTCGGGTCGGTGACGCAGCGAGGCCACAAGACCATCGTCGCCTTCGCCGTGCGCGGCGATTTCGATCCGGCGGCGCTCAAATCCAATTTTTTCGAGCTGGAGTGGCCGCCGCGCAGCGGACGTCTGCAGAGCTTCCCTGAGATCGATCGCGCGGCGTGGTTTTCCCCCGAAGTGGCGCGCGCCAAGATGCTCGAGCGCCAAGTCCCGTTCATCGAGCGCCTCTGCGCGAAGCTGGCTGAGCTGTCGATCGGTTCCTCAAGGTAGGGCAAAATTGCCCAGCGCATTTGGAACGAAAGAGGCGCTTCGGCCGCCTTCCCCGCGAGCGTCCGCGGCGCTACCATGGCGGCCAATGAGCGAGGGGGCTGCGGTCATCGGTCCGTCCGCAGGGATGCGCATTGCTCCCCACGTCCACTTTTATGCCACGGAATCATGTGCTTCTTGACGGAGCAGCCAAAGAGACCCGCCACCACCTCGTCCTGCTCCGCTGGACGGACCAAAACCCGGAAGTTTGCCGACGCATGATGTTTGACACGCTTCTCCCCCGTCCCGCGATGCGCGCGGCCGGCATGGCGCTTGCGGGCGCAATCGCCGTTTTCCTGCTGGCCCCCTCCGGCGTCGCGCAGGCCCAGTTCAATCCCTATCGAGTCTTCACCGATAGCGGACCGGTCACCCAGGAGGAGAAGGACCGCCGCCAGGCGGAGCGCGACGCGCTCTACAACCGGCTCAGCCCGCAGTTCCGCATGGACGTGCCGTATGTGAGCGAAGCGGCCATCGCCGGGATGGAGCACGCCATCGTGCATTACCGGCACATCGTCGCCGCCGGCGGCTGGCCGCAAGTGCGCGGCGGCGTCACTCTTCGCCCCGGCGACAGCAGCGCCGAGATCGTGGCGATCCGCAAGCATCTCGTCATGGAGGGCGACCTGCCGCCCTCATCGAATTTGAGTCCCAGATTCGACGATGCGTTTCGCGACGGTCTGGCTCGGTTTCAGATCCGCAACGGCCTGCCCGTCACCGGGTTCGTCGACAGCCGTACCCTCAAGGCGCTCAACGTGCCGGCCACCGAACGCTTGCATCAGCTCGAGGCGAATCTACCGCGCGTCCGGGAGCTCATGAAGATCAACAAGGAACCGCGCTATGTGGCGGTCAACGTGCCGGCTTATACCGCGCAGGCCGTGCAGCAGGGCCAGCTCGCGCTGGACAGCGCCGTTGTGGTCGGCAAGCCTTCGCGGGCCACGCCCGAGATCTCGGCCAAGATCGTCGAGGTCAATTTCTATCCGACCTGGAGCGTGCCCGACAGCGTGGCGCGCAAGGACCTCATCCCGGCGATCCGCAAGGACCCGTCTTATTTCTACGAGCAGAACTTCAGCGTGATGCCTGCCTGGGGCGCACCGCCGCTCAACCCGGCCGAGGTGGATTGGGCCTCGCCGCAAGTGGCCAGCTACAAGTTCCGGCAGGACCCGGGGCCGCAGAACGCGTTGGGCCTGGTGCGGATCAACATGCCGAACAAGCACGCCGTCTATATGCATGACACGCCGCTGAAGCGCCTGTTCGGCCAAAGCGCGCGGGCCTTCAGCTCGGGCTGTGTGCGGGTCGAGGGCGTGTTTGAGCTCTCCGCCTGGCTCTTGAGCGACCAGGGCTGGACCTTGGCCGAGGTCGAGGCGCAGGCCGCGAGCGGGCAGAAGAAGGACGTGAAGCTGAAGCGCGCGGTTCCGGTGCACTTCGTCTATCTGACTGCCTTCGCGAATAGCCGCGGCATCGCCCAGTTCCGGCCGGATATCTACGGCCGCGACGCCTCCGAGAGCGGCCTGGACGATCAGCACGATGCCCTGGTGATCTCCCAGAGCCGCGCCGTCACGCCCTAGGGCGGCCCGCCGCTAAGTTGATCTAAATCAATATCGTTTACCTGCGACCAGGTGTCGGCGACGGACCGCCGCACGCGACACCAGGGCGCAAGACGCGCCGCCTCGCGCACCATAAACAGAGGGACAGGAGTCATGCGGCAAGGGACCCCGGCATTCTATTCGGAGGCGGCAATGGTGCGGATGTGCAAGCTGCGCAAGATCGAGCTCGGCGCGGCGGTGGTGTTGACCATGGCGGCGCTGCTGTTCGTGGCCTGGGCGGTTTGGGCGGCGGAGCCCGGTGGGATCGTGGTGGAGGAGGGCTGGGCCCGGCCGACCATTGGCGAGGGCCGGATGACGGCCGCCTACATGACCATCGCCAATAGCGGCGCCGAGGATGATGTGCTCAAGGGTGCGCGGTCGCCGAAGGCGAAGGCGGTCGAGCTGCACCAGACCACGATGACGGACGATGGCGTCATGCAGATGCGCCCGGTCCAGGATGGGCTCCCCATTGCGGCCGGCAAGACGCTGACGCTTTCCCCGGGCGGCGATCATCTGATGATCATGGGCCTCGACGAGGCGCTCGCCGAGGGTGGCGAGATGCCACTCACGCTCGACTTCGCCACGGCGGGCGCGGTCGATATCACCGTCCCGGTCAGCGCAAGCCCGCCCAAGGGCCCCGGCGCGGACGAGGGCGGTCACGCGCATCACTAGCGAGGCCGGACCCCTCCCGCGTTGTGCGCATCGGGTCCGAGGCAGCCTAAGCTTTACAACCGCAAGGAAAATCCCCATATAGGGGCTGCTGTGCGATGGGCCCTCGAGCCCCGATGTCGCGCTTCACATCTTCCTCGAACCTGTTATAGGTTCCCCCCTTTCGCGGGCGGCCGACCCGGCCCGTGAGAGGCCAAGGCCGCCGCTTGGCGGCCAAGAAAATTGACGCGGGGTGGAGCAGCCCGGTAGCTCGTCAGGCTCATAACCTGAAGGTCG
>CAYUTT010000269.1:0-3549 GCA_964447575.1 uncultured Methyloceanibacter sp. | reverse complement strand
CTTGGCGGGCATCAGCTCTGCCCCGCGACGGTCCTGAGCTTGCGCAGCAATCGAAGCTGGGCCGCCGCTGCGGCAACGGCGAGTGCAAACACCACCTCCAGCGATATCAGGTCCGCGATCGCAGCCCCGATCAGGGGCAGGAGCGCCGCCGGCGAGGCGAACGCGTTGAAATAGGCGGAGTAGGCCGGGCGGCGGTCGTCCGGCGAGATCTCCATCAGATAGCCGAGGTAGCTGATGGTCATGCCGTTGACGAGCGCGCCGATGGCGACGAACAGCAGAGCGAAAGCGGCGAGGGCGATGTCGTCCGAGTGTCCGCTGCCGGCGATCAGGCCCAGCACAGCAACCGGCGGCACGACCCTGAGGAGGCCAACGCTCTCAAGCAGGCTGAGCTTGCCAAAGCGGTCGCCGATCCACGCCCAGACCGCGTTCGAGAGCAGCGAGCCCGTCGTCTGCGCTCCCAGCAGGATGGCGACCGCCGAGATCTCCAAGCCGAGGCGGTTGGCAGCGACGACGTAGAAGGGCAGCGCCATCAGCGTCGCACCGCCGAGCCACTGCGTGAAGAGGAACAGGCGAAAGCGCACGTCAGTGCGCAGCACCGTGACGCCGTCCTGAACGAAGTCGCGGAAGCTCGCCGGCGTCGGCGCGGCGCGCCGACTCGGGGGCTCGCCCACAGAGATGAAGCTCAAGGACGAGATTACCATCAGCCCCGATGCGAGCGCGAAGATCAGTGCGTACGCGGTCAGGAAGTCGGTCGTCGCGAGCAGTCGCTGGATGACCAGGGCGATACCGAGCGCCAGTACGCCGCCGCCAAAGAAGCGAAGCGCGAGCATCCGGCTGCGAGCGTGCGACGGAATGGAGCGCCCGACGATGTCATTGTAGGGGACGGCGACAATCCCGCTGATGAAGGCGTAGAGGGTCCAGAGCGCAAGAAAGCCGCCGGCGGCCCAAGCGCCCGGGAGGTCGACGGTGAAGGCCAGAAGGACTGCGATCAGCGCGAGACAAAACGCCCTGCCAACGGCGCCCACCACGTAGAACATCATGCTCTTGCCGGCACGCTGGGCGAGGAAGCCGACGATGACCTGTGGTAGAAGCCAGCCAAGCCTGAGCACGGCGCTGGCCGCACCGACCGCAAACAAGCTTCCGGTGAGGCGGTCGACGAGATTGGCGACGATGGTCGCCGAATCCACTGCCGCTGCTCCCGCCTGGAAGGCAACTCCAGCGCCCGCTATCTTCCAGAACGCCGCGCCCACGGGGCGCGACTTGTGGTCGGGGACGGTGTCGGGAGACCTGGAGCCGGTGCCCACGGCGTAGATCAAGCATGCTTGAGCGCACGCGAAGGCCGAGCGTTAGAACTGGCGAGCAAAGAAAGAATCGCGCTGGGTGCGCGCCTGTTCATGCCCAGTCCTCCAAGCTGACGAACAGTCCGAAGTAGATGGACCAGAGGCCGAGACCAATCAGCACGATGCCGATCATCACCGGTACGCGAACAGAAAGACTGGCCAAGCGATCCAAGAGCCGTCGACCAGGCTCCCAGAGCACCGCGAGCACCAAGGGCAGAGAGAGTGCCAGACCGAACAGCGCGAGGCTCATGAAGCCCAGTGCCACCGTCCCGCCGCTGATCGCTGCCGCGCTCAACAACGCGAGGATGAGGGGAGCGGCGCAGGCGGGGATGTTGAGCCCGAACAGCAGGCCCAGGCCGATCGAACCACGCAGCCCCACAAGCCGCGATACGCTCGGGCCGAAGCTCCGCATCAGGAAGCCGACTTTGCCGAAGGCGTAGAAGGCGCCGATCGCGATATAGACGAGACCGAGCAGGATCCAGGCGCCCTTCTGCAGCCCGAGGAACACGGTTCCGATCAGCGCCGCGAGCGCGCCGAGCGCACCGATCAACAACGCGCGGGTGAGTACGAATGCACTGACGTCGGCGATCCGGGCGGCCGCGCTCCGGCCTTCGATGAACTTGATGAAGATCATAGTTGAACCGATCGAGCACGGCTCAACAAAGCCAAGCAAGCCCAGCCCGATTGGCAGGGCCACGACATTTAACAGCGTGAACTCGTTCACCCCCGGCTCGTGATCTCAAGGCCGACGTTCATGAGCACTTCTGGCAGCATCCTAACAAGGCGTCACCTCACCGCGGATGCGCGGCTCGCTCGAGCACGGCTGCCCCGGCGGCGCGGTCGTGCATCGGTTGCGTGCCCTGACAAGGCCTCCATGATCGAGCAGGCGCGTAGCGCGCCACTTCCCGGACAGCCCGCGATCAGCGCTTCGAGGGCACGGCGGAGACGCTCAAGCTCTTCGATCTTTTGGTCGATGTCCTCGAGTTTGGCGATCGCGTGCTCGCGCACGTCCGCGCAGTCGGTCGATGGGTCGGCACGGAGTGCCAGCAGCTCCTCGATCTCGCGCAACGAGAACCCCAGACCCTGCGCCCGTCGGATGAAGCGGATGCGTTCCACGACTTCAGGCGGGTAGCGACGAAACCCGGAGTCAAGCGGCTTGGGCGGTTGTACGATCAAGCCGCGGCGCTCGTAAAACCGCACCGTCTCGACTCCTACGCCCGCTGCGCGAGCGGCGCCGCCAATGCTCAAGCCGTCCATTGCAAGCCCTCTCGAACGCATCTTGACCTCCGTACCAAAGTACGGAGTCAATACGCTTTGCGCGAGCTGTCGCGACATGATGCACTGGGTCGTCGGACGGAGAGTAGTGAGAGCGCGCGCGGCGGTCTCGGTTGCTGAACAGCGGGCCGCCCGTGCGCGGCGAGGAACGCCGCCAAGCCAGACCAACATGACCGAGCTGGGCGAGCGGATCATCCGCCGGCAACGCGCCCAGGATTCTCTAGTCAACATCCACCGTGCTTGGTGTAGTTCCTAAGCCATTGAAAACGCGGCAGAGAGGGTTTGTTGACAGCATCTCTCCCTCCGCCAAGACGCCTGCGGGCGACACTCTCTCTGCTCGGCGATCCACCCGCTAAAGCCCAGGAATTCTGCCGTTTTCGGGGCTCGACTGTTCACCTCGCCCGGCTGGCACCGCCCCGAAAAGCCTCTCCGAAGTCCGGGTTTCTCTGGGGCTGTTCACTTGGGCCATTTGGTGAACAGCTTCAAAATGCCTGCCAGATCAGCGGGTTATCGGTTCGGCGCCTCTGCCAGAGTTTGAAGAACGGCTCGGGTGGCCAAGATTCAGCTTCGAAACGGTTAGTCTTGTATTTTCAATAGTCTAGCGCCAACCGTCTCGTTCATCCTGACTGTCGACCAAGAACAAGGCTTGCAACATTTTCCGCCTACGCCAGCGCGTCGAGCAGTTCCTTGGCTTCGATCAGGTCCGGCGCTTCGAAGCCCTCAGTGAACCAGCCGTGGACCGGCGCGAGCAGGTCATAAATCGGCCCACAGCCGAGCGAGCCTGGTCGGGGGCGACTCGAGCAGCTTGACGCCGCCGGCGGTGCCCAGGATGTTTCAATCGCGCGGAGGGCGACAGCCGTACTTGAGCCAGCGCGGCACCATGTAGGTGTTTCAATCCACGCCCCGCGCGGGGGGCGACGAGATCGAGCAGGAC
>CAYUTT010000268.1:0-3550 GCA_964447575.1 uncultured Methyloceanibacter sp. | reverse complement strand
TTCTGGCCTCACTTAAGCCGGCAGCCGGCCATTGAGGCGTCGGTCGATTTAGACAGTGGTTTGCCCAACCAGGGCCTGCATTACGGTGATATGCAGACGCAAGTCCCGGTCAGAGAAGAGAACAAAACGCACGAGGCGCACGTGATTGGTCTCGCCGAGACTCACCAAAACGGTTTGGAACGCAATGTGCGCGGCCGGCGCCATGGGATAGCCGAACGCCCCTGTGGAGATTGCCGGGAAGGCTATCGATTCGATCTCATGCTGGTCGGCGAGACGGATGGCGTTCCTGTAGCAAGCGGCAAGCAAGCGGTCCGGGTGTTTGTCAAAGTCATAGACGGGGCCAAGACAGTGAATCACGTAGCGGTTTGGCAGCTCGAAGGCCTCGGTAAGGACCGCATCTCCAGGGTTTATGGGGGCCAGTGGCCGGCAGGCGCGATCTAGCTCGGGGCCGGCTGCTCGGTGTATGGCACCTGCCACGCCTCCTCCGATGCGTAGTTCGGCTTTCGTGGCGTTCACGATGGCCTGCACGTCAGGCTGACATGTGATGTCGCCTTGCACGCATTCCAGGATACGCCCTTTGAAAGTCCATTGCGGCAACGGAGAGCCTCGTTTGGATCACCAGCGATCAGGGTCGATAGGCAGGCGCCGCAGGACCGAGCTTCTTTCCACCTGGACGGGGGCCGCCACGTTGTCGCGAACGAGATTGAGCATTCCTCGACAGGCCTCCTCGTTCGGATAGGCGACGGGGGCGACAGCAATGGGCTTGCTGGTCGCCTCATCGTCGGGGAACAGGGCGTATTTCATTCGCTTCGCGTCCCGTTTCGTGGTCAACGCCGGCTACGGTCGGCACGCCGGCGGACAACGGACCTTCCGTTATGCCATGTGCGAGCTCCCTCGGTAGTCGGCCCCTTCGCGCTTGCACCGGCATCCTCAAGCGCGGCCTCACTCTCAAGCAGGTCGAGCACCGCCAAGGCCTCCTCCGGCGCGACCTCCAGCAACCGGTCCGCGTCGAAGCCCAGAGCATCCACCCTGCGCATAAGCTCGCGTCCCAGCAAGCCGCTCAAGCGAACCACTTCCTCCGACTGGTCCGATCCATTCTCCTTCTTCGCACGCGCGTAGGCCTGCAACAGCGAGCCCATCTCGCGCTTCTTGTCCTCTTCCGCGCTCATCACACCTTGCTCTCTGCAGCGAGTTCACAGGGCCTTTCGTCACCTTTGTTGGCTCGAGGCTTCCCGTCGAGCTCGGCCAAAGCCTCGCAAAGCTCGCGACGTAGTTTCCATGCATCCTCACGCGCAGACTTCTGCGGCGTTGCCAGCACGAACATGGTGGCCAGTTGGCCTGAAATACCATTTGTCTCAGGAGAGAACTCGAGGAGCTTGGACAACTTGCGACCGATGCGTAGATATTCGATTTCGACCGCCGACGGGGTGCATCCCAGGCTAATCTTCGCCAGCTGCGATAATGTTGCGGCTTCCCCGGGTAGTTTGCTGTGCGTCGTAAGAAGCTCCATGACGGGGAGGGGCACGTCGGGGCGCAGAGACGCAAGCGCATCGCGGAATTCGGCAGCCGTGGGCACGCCCTCCTTACGCCCTTGCCGGTGATTTGCGCTCCTGATGTCGAGGTATGATTTCAGCGAGCTGATTGTGCTATCCGCTGCTTCGCCGCTCGACTCCGCGACTCTTCTCCGTCCGACATATGCGACTGCCTTGAAGCTCGCGCCGACCTCGCCGCCGATGCTCTGATAAAGCCCATACTGAAGCTCAACACGCTCACCCTTGAGCAATGGGTCCTTCTTTCCAGTCATTATGATCTCCTGATTCAATGAATGAGTGGGCACTCGAAAATGAATTTCAGTCGTCCGCGCCTTGGGGCGAAGCTCGCTGTTAAACGACGGTGCGGCCTTCCTTAGCCGTCATGGCCTTCCCTCCTGTGTGACGACGCTATAGCTGCCGCGTCCGGCGCCGAGCCCGTCTCCCAGCCGAGCGCGGAACGCGCGTCGGTCGTGTCAAGCAGATCCAGCAATTGGCTTGCATTCGGGTCGCCACTTGCGTTGAGGACCTCGGCAGCGCGCTCGGCGCACCGCACGAGATCAGCGAGTGCAACGGCGATCCGATGCGGATCGCGGGTATTGGAGCTGCGCAGGACGGGAACTTCGTTGAGCTTTTGCACGGGCCGTGACGCTCCCTCTTGCTGGCGCGCGAGGTCTGCGGCGCCGGAGCGTCCAGCCCGTAATGAGAATATCCCGAAGCCGGCCGCTGGCCGCTGGCGGGATGCCGCGGCAATCGACAAGGCGCGAGAGCTTCCCGGGGGCCAAAGGGCCGCTCGGTGCCACATCGCTTCGCAAATGTTACCGGTTCAGCGGGGCCGTCTCATCCGGCCGCGAGGAAGTCGCGGAAAGCGGAGATCGGCCGTCTGCTCCAAAACAGATAGCGCCTTCCGGCCGGTTTTTGTAGTGCAAAAGGACCAGTCGTCATCAACCGGCCCGTTCGCGTGTCTCCAGGAACTCGATAGCGGGCCATTTGTCCTTGGTGTGATCCAGCTCCCATGCGTTCCTGGCCAGGAAGACCGGCTCCCCGTCGCGATCACGGGCAATGGAGCTCTTTTCCCGCTCCATGAAGAGCTTCAAGGCGCCGTCATCCGCGCTCCTGACCCAGCGCGCCGTCGCATAGGGCGCGGGTTCCAGCCCCACGCGGATGCCATACTCCGACTGCATGCGCTCCGAGAGCACGTCCAACTGTAGTTGTCCCACCGCGCCAATGATTGCTGCGCTGCCGGAAAGCGGGTTGAAGACTTGCGTGACGCCTTCTTCGGCGAAGTCGTTGAGAGCCCGCTTCAGCTGCTTGCCGCGGATCGGATCATCGAGCCGAATGCGCCGCAGGACCTCCGGCGCAAAATTTGGAAGCCCGGTAAACCGCACGTCGTCGCCTTCGCTGAGGGAATCTCCCACCCGCAAGGTGCCGTGATTGGGGATGCCGATGATGTCGCCGGGATAGGCTTCCTCCGCCAGATCCCGCTCCCTTGCGAAGAAGAAGATTGGATTGTTGACGGCCAAGGCGCGCCCGGTCCGGACATGCTTGAGCTTCATGCCCCGGCGAAAGCGCCCCGAGCAAATGCGCACGAACGCCACGCGGTCTCTGTGATTGGCATCCATATTGGCCTGCACTTTGAACACGAACCCGGTGACTCTGTTCTCATCAGGCTGCACGGGCTGCGGTTCGGCGGGCTGCGGCTGCGGAGCGGGCGCGTATTCCGCGAGCACTCCCAGAAGCCGGGGCAGGGGGAAATCCTTGAGGGCGCTGCCGAACAGCACCGGAGTCATATGGCCCTGGAGGAAAGACTTTGGATCGAAGGGGAGATAGACGCTGGAAGCAAGCTCCGCTGACTCGCGAAAGGCGCTGACCACGTCAGGCGGTACGGTTCGCGCCATCTCGGGGTCGCCGATGCCGGTGAGATCCAGCTCAAGGTCGCAAGTGCCGCCGCGTCCAGCGGAGGAGGTGTAGAACCTGGACTGAAGCAGATCGAAGCAGCCGTAAAAATTGACGCCGCTGCC
>CAYUTT010000267.1:2207-3553 GCA_964447575.1 uncultured Methyloceanibacter sp. | reverse complement strand
CTTTGGTGGCCGGCTTCTTGACCACGACGAACTTGGCAAAGCCCGGCACCAGAAATTCGCCAGCCTTCTTCATCTCTTTGTACCCGACGTTGGCCAGGGATTCGATCACGGCCTTCACGTCCTTCTTCGACAGTTCGACCTCATCGGCGATTTTCTGAATGAGCTCGGATTTCGACAGCATGTGATTCTACTCCTGAAAAGAGGGAGATCCCGCGCCCGAAAAGGCGTTCGCTCCATCCAATCCATGACGCATGGCCGATTCGGCCGGACTTGTCTGCAGCGAAGCCAAGGATGCTGTTGGTATCTCTAAAGCCCGGCTCAAAGCGGGACGGGCCCCGGCCGAGCCTCGCATACCGGGCCCGTCTCCATGGCCGCGTTAGGGAGGCGCGTCAAGTTGTTGGCGAGATGCCCCGGGGCGGGGGCCAGGCTCTAAGAGTCTCGATCGGTAGGAAGTAGGACAGGACCGGTGGTCATGCCCCGGCAGCGTTGCGCGGGACGGGTCCGGGCTCGTGCGCCGCATTGGGGCAGCCAGCACCGTTCGCCAGACAGCGATCAGCCTCCAGCGATGCCAGCGCTCCGTCGACCAGCTGACGCATGTCCCTTTCGCCTTGCTTCGCCAACAACACGATGGACTTTGCCAAGATGGTGCGCGTGGTGCCGACCTGAGCCTCGTCGGCAAAACGAATTCCGGAAACCTCGAATGCTCGCCACGCCTCGTCGAACGCGGCACCGAGCAGATTGGTCGTCTCGGGGTCAAAGGCACAGTTCGCAAGCTGTCTGGTCATCCGCATGGTCGCCTCCTTCCGAGGATGCGCGGCTTGTTTCCGCGTGATCGGAAGGGAGGCCAAATCTACCCGGACGGTTTCGCATGCAGTGCAGACATAGCTGAGCACACAGAACCCGCTGAGAAGGGCGTGGCGTTCAATTCCGAAGAGCCTCGTTTTTGCTCCGCACGCGTAGCAGGACGGCCCATCCGCCTGGCTGCGAGCAGAAATTATTATCTCGATCATAGACGCACTATAAAACAAACGCTGGGTGAGAGCAACGCAGTATTCAAGATATACTATAATATACAGAATTAGCGCTAGCGAATACTTACGCATAGTGCGTCAAGCAAGTATTGTTAGGCGACTGGGGCGCCGGCATGAGACAGTTAGCCAACGCAGCAGTGACGAGTGGAGGGTGCAATGGCGGAGCATAGAATCCGGGGCGAGCGCCTTCAAATCATGCTCACCCCCGACGAACTGACGGTCGTGGACGATTTTCGCTTCAAGAAGCGTATGCCGAGCCGAGCGGCCGCGGTTCGCGAACTGATAAAGCGGGGTCTTTCCGCCGAAGGCTTCGCG
>CAYUTT010000267.1:0-2107 GCA_964447575.1 uncultured Methyloceanibacter sp. | reverse complement strand
CGCGAAGTAGGAGCGGCGCGTTCCTCCTATCCTGACGGAATCAGCGAGCGGCGCCTCGGCAGGTGTTACGGCGACTCGCGGTTTTGCGGGCTTCCGCCCGAGCCGGAGGCGATGTCCCACACGGCAAAGAACATGGCGGCGATCAAGGGACCGATGACAAAGCCGTTCAGCCCGAAGATGACAAGGCCCCCGAGCGTGGAGATGAGCACGATATAGTCGGGCATGCGGGTGTCCTTGCCGACGAGATAGGGCCGCAAGAGATTGTCCACGAGCCCGATGACGCCGGCGCCGAAGGCGATCAGTATGACCCCTTGCCACACCGCGCCGGTCGCCAGCAGATAGAGCGCCACCGGAAACCAGACGATGGCCGCGCCGACCGCCGGCAGGAGCGACAGGAAAGCCATGACCACGCCCCACAGAACCGGCGCGTGGATGCCGAGCAGCCAGAAGATCAGGCCGCCGAGCGCACCTTGCACGATCGCGACCACGATCGTGCCCTTCACCATGGCGCGCACCACGACGGCGAATTTTTCGAACAGCGCGCGCTTCTGCTCTGAACGGAGTGGAATCGCATCCCTGATGCGTCGCGAGAGCATGCCGCCGTCGCGCAGGAAGAAGAACAAGAGATAGAGCATGAGGAACAGGCTGATGACGAAGTTTGCCGTACCCTGGCCGACGAGGACGGCTTGCGTGGCGAAGAACTGGCTGCCCTCTTTGAGAAGCGCCGCCAGCCGGCTCTGCACGTCGCCGACATCGGTCACGCCGAGCCGGTTCAGAATGCGTCTAGCCCAGCCGGGGAGCGCATCGAGGAATTGCTGGAGCATGCGCCCGAGATTGATCTCCCCCGACTGCACCCGCTCATAGAAATTCGTCGCCTCGGCGACGAGCGATGCCGCCGTGAGCGCGAGCGGCAGGAGCACGATGGCCACGATGAGTAGCAGGGTGAGCACGGCCGCAAGATTGCGCCGCTCCGGCATGGCGTCGAGCAGCCAGCGGTGCACGGTCGCAAACACCGTGGCGAGAATCACCGCCCACAGGATCGCGCCGTAGAACGGCCACAGGATCCAGGCGAAGGCGAGCGACGCCGCGACGAGCAGCACGACAAGCGTCTTGTCCTGAAACGTGCTGCCGCCCTTGCTCATGCCGGTGTTGCCTCCCCTCAGCGATGCGGTGCGATCATAGCGGGGTCTCCGGCTTTCGGGTACGGCCGGCAAGAAGGCCGGGACCCGTGCCCGACAGACGCACAACCGCTGTGCCGGCGAAGAGGCATGCGGCCAGGCTGTATTTACGCTATGCTCAATCGTCCCCGCGTTCCTGGGGGAAGGCGGGGTTCCGACCTAAGGAGGGAACGATGCGGAAGATTGCCATTCTGTTCGGCGTTGCTTTCGCGCTGGTGCTGGCCGGCGGGCTCGGCTTCCAAGCCGACGCCACGGTGGGTTCGGGCACGCTGGGCCTGCCCATGGCGGCCAAGAATTACTCGCCCATCGACCGCGTGGCCTGCCGCTTCGCCGGGCCTATGTGCCCGGAGGGCTATACGCGGGTTTGCCGGCCCTTTAAGTGCTGGTGCGCCCGCTGCAAGTAGGCGAATGGCTTTAAGGCTTCGCTGGCCGCCCCGCTCGGGCGGCCTTTCTTCTTTTGAAAAAAGCCCTGGGAGGTGAGAACATCTTGCGAACAGGGAACAAACCGTGTACATTGCACAAATGCCGTACGCGCTGCCCGGGCGCGGGATGTGGACGGGCGGAAGCGCGAAAAGCGCCACCATTTGCGAGCCCCGTGGGGCTATGAAATAAGGGAGACCAACCATGTCGAACGCCGCGTTGCGCCTTGTCGAAGGAGGGGAAATGGACAGAGAGAAGGCGCTCGAGGCAGCGATCTCCCAGATCGAGCGGGCCTGCGGCAAAGGCTCGATCATGCGGCTCGGGCAGAACGAGAAAGCGGTCGAGGTGGAGGCCATCTCCACCGGCTCGCTCGGGCTCGACATCGCCCTTGGCATCGGCGGCTTGCCGCGCGGCCGCGTCGTCGAGATCTACGGCCCGGAATCCTCGGGCAAGACCACGCTCGCGCTCCACGTCATCGCTGAATCCCAGAAGAAGGGTGGCATCTGCGC
>CAYUTT010000266.1:0-3555 GCA_964447575.1 uncultured Methyloceanibacter sp. | reverse complement strand
TAAGAATTGGACGCTCTATGCCTACAAACGTCCGTTCTCGACGGATTGTTTCCGCCCTTCAGGGATTGACCCCTATCCGTCGAGGCGGGGCGACGAAAGAGTGTGCTTAATGGCGCTTGCGCGCGCCGTGCACGGTGGCAACAGCTGCCAACTGGCCGCGATTGATCCCTAAGCCGCCTTTTGCTTCGCGGCCTCGCCGTTGAACATCAGCCCGTCCGCGCCGGCGGTGATCTTCACGCTCTCGCCGTCGTGGATCCTGCCTTGCAGGATCATCTCGGCCAGCGGGTCCTGCACATATTTCTGGATCACGCGCTTCAGCGGTCTGGCGCCATAGGCCGGGTCGTAACCCTTCTGCGCCAGCCACTCGCGCGCGCTTGCGTCGAGCTCGAGCGCGATCTTGCGGTCGGCGAGGAGCTTCAGGAGCCGCGTCATCTGGATGTCGACGATGTTCGTCATGTGCTCGCGGCGCAACCTGTGGAACAGGATGATCTCGTCCACGCGGTTCAGGAACTCGGGCCGGAAATGGCCGCGCACCACCTCCATCACCTGGCTCTCCACGGCTTCTGAGTCCTCGCCCTCCTTCTGGTTGACGAGATATTCGGAGCCGAGATTGGAGGTCATGATGATGAGTGTGTTGCGGAAGTCTACCGTGCGGCCCTGACCGTCCGTTAAGCGACCGTCGTCGAGCACCTGGAGCAGGACGTTGAACACGTCCGGATGCGCCTTCTCGATCTCGTCGAACAGGATCACCTGATAAGGCCGCCGCCGCACGGCCTCGGTGAGCACGCCGCCCTCCTCGTAGCCGACATAGCCGGGCGGCGCGCCGATCAGCCGGGCCACGGCGTGCTTCTCCATGAACTCGCTCATGTCGATGCGGATCATGGCGTGCTCGTCGTCGAACAGAAACTCGGCGAGCGCGCGGGCGAGCTCCGTCTTGCCGACGCCGGTGGGGCCCAAGAACATGAACGAGCCGAGCGGGCGGTTCGGGTCCTGCAGGCCGGCGCGTGAGCGGCGCACCGCGGTGGACACGGCTTCGACCGCCTCCTCCTGGCCCACCACGCGCTTGGCGATCTCCGTCTCCATGGCGAGCAGCTTCTCGCGCTCGCCTTCCAGCATCTTGTCGACGGGGATGCCGGTCCAGCGCGACACCACCTGTGCGATGAGATCGGGCGTGACGACTTCCTGCGCCAGCGGGCCGGCCGCCGTCTCCTCCTCTTCGAGCTTTTTCAGCTTCGCCTCAAGGTCGGGGATCACGCCATAGGCGAGCTCACCCGCCTTGGCGAGATCGCCGCGGCGCTGCGCCTGCTCCAGCTCGATGCGCGCGGCGTCGAGCTGCTCCTTGATCTTCTGCGCGCCGGCGAGCTTTTCCTTCTCCTCGTGCCAGCGCTGCGCCAGCGCGTTCGCCTCCTCCTCGAGATTGGCGATCTCTTTCTCGATCTTGGCGAGCCGGTCCTTGGACGCCGTGTCCGTCTCCTTCTTCAGCGCCTCGCGCTCGATCTTGAGCTGCATCAGGCGGCGGTCCATCTCGTCGAGTTCTTCGGGCTTGGAGTCCACCTGCATGCGCAGGCGCGAGGCCGCCTCGTCCACGAGGTCGATCGCCTTGTCCGGCAGGAAGCGGTCGGTGATGTAGCGGTTCGAGAGCACTGCCGCGGTCACGAGCGCGGCATCGGAAATGCGCACGCCGTGATGCAGTTCGTATTTCTCCTTCAGCCCGCGCAGGATGGAGATGGTGTCCTCGACGCTGGGCTCCGGCACATAGACGGGCTGGAAGCGCCGGGCGAGCGCCGCGTCCTTCTCCACATGCTTGCGGTATTCGTCGAGCGTGGTGGCGCCCACGCAATGCAACGTGCCGCGGGCGAGCGCGGGCTTGAGCAGGTTGGAGGCGTCCATGGCGCCGTCCGCCTTCCCGGCGCCGACCAGCGTGTGCATCTCGTCGATGAACAGGATGATCTGGCCGTTCGAGGATTCGATCTCGCTGAGCACGGCCTTCAGCCGCTCCTCGAACTCGCCGCGATATTTCGCGCCGGCGATCAGCGCGCCCATGTCGAGCGACAGCACCTTTTTCTCCTTGAGGCTCTCCGGCACGTCGCCCTTGACGATGCGGTGCGCGAGTCCCTCGACGATGGCGGTCTTGCCGACGCCCGGCTCGCCGATCAGCACGGGATTGTTCTTGGTGCGGCGCGACAAAACCTGGATCGTGCGCCGGATCTCTTCGTCGCGGCCGATCACGGGGTCGAGCTCGCCCTTGGCCGCCGCCTCTGTGAAGTCGCGGGTGTACTTTTTGAGCGCGTCGTATTGCTGCTCGGCGCCGGCCGAGTCGGCGGTGCGGCCCTTGCGCAGATCGTTGATCGCCTCATTGAGGCTCTGCGGCGTCACGCCGGCATCTTTGAGGATGCTCGCGGTCTCGCCTTCCTTGGTCAGGCTGAGCGCCTGAAGCACCCGCTCCACCGTGACGAAACTGTCGCCGGCCTTGGTGGCCATCTGCTCGGCCTGGTCGAGCACGCGCGCTAAGCCCGGCGTCATTTGCGGCTGGGTAGCGCCGGACCCGGAAACCTTCGGCAGCTTGGCCAGCGTCGCGTCGGTGCGCTGAAGCGCCAGCTTGGCGTCGCCGCCCGCGCGGCCAATCAGCCCGGCCGCGAGTCCCTCGTTGTCGTCGAGCAGCGCCTTCAGGAGATGCTCAGGCGTGATCTGCGGGTTCCCGTCGCGCAAGGCAATGGTCTGCGCGGCCTGAAGGAATCCTTTGACGCGGTCGGAAAGCTTCTCGAAATCCATGATCGTCCCTCATGGGTAGCGGCCAGTGTGAGGGCGGCCGGAACATGCAAAAGGAGGCGGGAGCCGGGGTCCCGAGGACATACCTCAAGGCCCGTTAACGGACATATAGCGCCCCGTTTACCGCACAAAAAGGGGGCGGGCCTTGATGTTCGTCATCCCGGCGAAAGCCTCGCTCCGCTCGCCTTTCGCCCCCCTCTTCTGCGAGGGGAGAGGGGAGGAAGGCCTACCGCAAGGTCGGCGACGTGCTCAAGGCGCAAGGCAAGCTCGACGAGGCGGTGAAGGCATACCAAAACAGTCTCGCCATCGCCGAGCAGCTCACCAGGATCGATCCCGACAACCCAGGCTGGCAGCGCCAGCTCGCCTTCACGCACTGGAAAATTGCGCTCGTCCTCGCCGAGCAGGGTCAAACTCAGGGCGCGCTCGACGCCTTGCAAAAGGGCCGTGCCATTTTCGCGAGACTCAAGGAAGGATCGCCGGAAGACGAGCAGCTCGGCACGGTTCTCGCGGAGTTCGACGCTAAGATCGAGACTCTGAAGAACGGCGCCGCTACTGCACCGGACGCAGCGCAAGCCGAGCAGGCGGAGCCGTGAAGCGGCGCAGCAATCGAACGCTCTAGTCTAGGAATAACAAAGAGCCTAGCTCACCGTGTCGGGAGATTTTTCGCTTTCGTCGGAGGCTTGTTCCTCGGCGGGCTCGGCGCCGTTCGCGTCCTGCACGGCTTCCGCGCCGTTGCCGCCGCGACGGCCTCGGCCGCGCTCGCGGCCGTGATGCTCCCGGTCGCCG
>CAYUTT010000265.1:0-3567 GCA_964447575.1 uncultured Methyloceanibacter sp. | reverse complement strand
TTGGCCGAGCCGCCCGCGGAATCGCCTTCGACGATGAAGATCTCGGTCCCTTGCGCGCCGCTCACCGCGCAGTCGGCGAGCTTGCCGGGAAGGCGCAAGCGGCGGGTTGCGGTCTGCCGGCCGATCTCCTTGTCTTTGCGGCGGCGCAAGCGCTCCTCGGAGCGGTCCACCACCCAATCGACCAGGCGGTTGGCTTGGTTGGGGTTTCCGGTCAGCCAATGATCGAAGGCGTCGCGCACGGCGTTCTCGACCACGCGCGCCGCCTCTTGCGTGGCCAGCCTGTCCTTGGTCTGCCCCTGAAACTCGGGCTCCCTGATGAACACCGACAGCATCGCTGCTGCGGTGCCGAGTACGTCGTCGGCCGTGACCTGCGCGACGCGCTTGTTGCCGGTAAGCTCGCCATAGGCCCGCAAGCCCTTGGTCAGCGCCGCGCGCAAGCCCGCCTCGTGCGTGCCGCCGTCGGGCGTCGGCACCGTGTTGCAATAGGAGCTCAAGAAACCGTCGGCGCTGGCCACCCAGGCGATCGCCCACTCCACCGAGCCATGGCCGTTGGTCTTCTCGATGCGCCCGGCAAATACGTCGTTGGTGACCGTGGTCTGGCCCTCGATGCGGCGGGCGAGGAAGTCCTGCAAGCCGCCGGGGAAGTGGAACTCGGCCGACTCCGGTGTCTCGGTGTCGCCGGCGAGCACGGCCTTGGCGCACGACCAGCGGATCACCACGCCGCGGAAAAGATAGGCCTTGGAGCGCGCCATGCGGAACAGGCGGTTCGGCTTGAGGGCCGCGCCCTTGCCGAAGATCTTGGGGTCGGGCCGGAACCGGACTTTCGTCCCGCGCCGGTTCTTGATCGGTCCGAGATTTTTGACGGGCCCGTCGGGTTTCCCGCGCGTATAGCTCTGCCGGTAGAGCTTCTGTCCGCGCGCCACCTCGACCTCGAGCGTCTCGGACAAGGCATTGGTCACAGAAACGCCGACGCCGTGCAGGCCGCCGCTCGTGGCATAGACCTTGGAGTCGAACTTTCCGCCCGCGTGCAGCGTCGTCATAATGACCTCGAGCGCGGACTTCTTCTTGAATTTGGGGTGAGGATCGACGGGGATGCCGCGGCCATTATCCGTCACGGTGACAAAGCCGTCCTTGTCGACGTCCACCTCGATGCGGCTCGCGTGGCCTTCGACCGCTTCGTCCATGGCGTTGTCCAGCGCCTCCGCGAAGAGGTGATGCATCGCCTTCTCGTCGGTGCCGCCGATATACATACCGGGGCGCCGCCGCACCGGTTCGAGCCCCTCCAGGACCTCGATATGGGCGGCGGTGTAGCCGTCTTCGGCGCTGCCACCGCGCCCTTTTGCTGGGGGACGCGCGGAGGCCTTGACGGAGGCTGGCCCCTTGCGCGGTGCCTCGTCGAACAGGTCGCGGGCAGAAGTGGATTTGCGTTTCGTGGCTATGGACGGACTCCTCATGCCGGAAGGCGCGTCACCTTCGCGATGCGGAGAGAATCAAGGACTTTTGGAACTCCCCCGTTAGCTCGCACGCACCTACGGCTTTTTCAAGGGGCAGAGCATCTCAACTGATTGAGGCCCGGACTTTGGCCGAAATCCATTCGGAAACGGCGACCGTCGCGAGAATGACGATGAAGATGACGGTGACCTCCGCCCAGGCGAGGCGCGCAAGCGACGACTGGAGCTGAAGCCCGATGCCGCCCGCGCCGACGAGCCCCAGGATGGTCGACTCGCGGATATTGATGTCCCACCGGAACACCGCGATGCCGGCCAAGGCGGGCGCGACCTGCGGCGTCACAGCATAGTCCATCACCTGCCAGCGGGAGGCGCCGCTGGCGCTCACCGCCTCGACTTGCTTCTCGTCGATCTCCTCGATGGCCTCGTACTCGTAACGCTGCATCGCCGTGTTGAGGGTCGCGCCAATGCCGCCCGCGCCGACGATGCCGATTACTGCGCTCTCGCGGAAATTGATGTCTAGCCGATAAAGCGAAAGTCCGATCAGCCGGGGCATGACCTGAGGCTGGATGCCGTAATTGGTGACTTGCCACCAAGTCGCACCGGTGGCGCGGATGGCCTCGGCTTGCGCCTCGCTGATGTCCTCGATGTCCTCCGCCAGGAGCTTGGCCATGAAGCCGATCGTGGCAAAGGACAATGTGAGGAATCCTGCGAACGGGCCAAAGCCGAACATCGCCACGAACAGAATGGCGAGGATGATTTCCTGAAACGCCCGCGACACCGCGATGATGGCGCGGCAGACGATATAGACGGGCAGGGGAGCGATGTTGCGCGCCGCGCCAAGGGCGATCGGCACCGAGATCAGGCACCCGGCGATGGTGGAGGTCACCGTCATGGTGAGGCTCTCCTCCATGCCTCTCCAGATATCGCGCGAGCGGCTGAAGAAGTCCGGCGCGAAGAAGCCCTGGGCGAAGCGCCAGCCCGGAGAGAGGCCCTCGCTGACTCGTTCCCAGTTGATTTCGATCGTGGAGAACGCCGCGGCGAGATAGGCCAGCGCTCCGAGGTAGATGGTCCAGCGCAGCCAAACGTTGCGAATGAGCGGCGGCCGCCTCCAGGGGCGGCCATAGGCTGAGGCCGTCCTCATGCGAGTTCGGCCATCCGCTCCTCGCGTGACGGTTCCGCGAGCGGAGCATTTGCGGCGGAATCGTTCTCGGAGTCGTCGCCGTCGTGAATCTGCGTCCAGTCCTCCTCGCCGTAGATTTCGGTCAGGGTGGCGGTGTTGAGCTTGCCAGGCGGGCCGTCGAACACGACCTCGCCGGCGCGCAAGCCGATGATGCGGTCGACGAACGTCTTGGCCAGCAGCACGTCATGCATGCTGATGATCGCCGGCAGGGTGCGTTCGCGGCAAACCTCGCAGATGAGCCGCATGATCTGCCGCGCCGTTTTCGGATCGAGCGAGGCCGTGGGCTCGTCGATCAGCAGGAGCTCTGGGTCTTGTTCGAGCGCCCGGGCGATACCGACCCGCTGCCGTTGACCTCCTGATAGCGCGCTGGCGCGCTTGTCGGCCTGCTCGGTCAATCCAACGCGGGCGAGGAGAGTGAAGGCCTTGTCGACATCGGCCGAGGGAAACCGTCGAAAGTATGAACGCCAGAACGGCACATAACCTAGACGACCGGAGAGCACGTTCTCCATCACCGTCAGGCGTTCGACGAGGGCGTATTCCTGGAAAATCATGCCCATGCGCCGGCGGATGCGTCTGAGGCCGCTCCGCCCGAGACGGGTGATGTCGCAGTCGTTTAGGAACACGCGCCCGCCGCTCGGCTCGACCAATCCGCTGGACGGTCAAGTTCTCGAAGGCGAAGCCCAGGCATGGCGAAAGGGCGAAAGCCGGCGCAGGCCACCGCGAGCGGATTCGAGCCGGTGTTGAAGCCGGCGATGTGCAGGCGTCCGGCGCGCATTGCCTCGATCTGAGCGGCATTCGACTGGACGGGGAAGAACCGGACTGGCTTGCCTGTCGCCTCCGATAGATGGTCGAGAAATTCTTGCCAGACTTCGACATAGACCGCCGGGTCCTCGACCGGGGTGTAGGCGAAGATCAGCATGGAGGGATCGACTTGCT
>CAYUTT010000264.1:0-3572 GCA_964447575.1 uncultured Methyloceanibacter sp. | reverse complement strand
GCGAGCCAATGCTGCGCGAAGCCGATCCAGCACGTGCCGAGTCCCTTGGCATAGGCGGCCAGCATGAAATTCTCCGCGGCGAGCGCGCAATCCTCCACCGCCCAGTCGGTCGGCTCGGCCGCGGCGATCACCACCAACGCCGGCGCGTGATAGAAAATGTGGAACTTCGGGTCGTTGAGCATCTCGCGGAACGGATGCGCCGGGGCGGCGAGCGAGGCTTTCAGCAAATGCGCCTTGGCCTGGTCGGAGATGCGCCCGAGCCGCACGCGGTCCTTGACGACGACGAAAGCCCAAGGCTGTTGATTGATAGCGCTCGGCGCATTGGTCGCCGCATCGATCAAGGCGCGCAGGTCCGCGTCGTCGACCGGCTCCTCGGTGTATTCCCGGACGGACCGCCGTCCGTTGATGGCTTCCAGCAGTTCCATCACCTCGCGCCCTAGGTAACTCCGCGCTTCGGCTCGATCCCGCGCGTGGCTCGTGACGCAACGATCCCGCGGCCACCCGGCACGGTCGTTGAGCCAGATCAAGGGTAGGCACCGTTAAAGGGTCGGCTGGTCGGCCGGTGGAGGCAGGTCGCCTGGGTCTGGCGGCATATCGTCCAGATCCGGCATGGCGCCGGGATCAGGCGGCTCGACCGTGACCGGCGGGACCGGTGCGGATGCGAGCGCCGCCGTGGTCCATTCGAGGAGCTCCAATTCCATCTTGTCGAACGCGGCGCTGAGCGCATTCACATAGGCCCGCGCGTCGCTGCCGGTGGCGGGAGCGGAGGTCTCGAGCAGGCGGGTGTCGAGAACCTCGCCGTTCGGATCGAGCAGCTTCACCCAAAAGGCGACCTCGGCAGTCGGCTCGCCATCCGTCACGACATGAAACTGCCGGATGTCAATGCTGAGCTGGTAGCTGGCGGGGAAGTCGCCGAACGTGCGGGTGACCGACTGCGCGTAGCCGGCGTTCTCGAAGGTCTGCAGGAGCTTGGCCTGCACCAGGATCGGCAGGCTATCGGTCCAGCGTCCTTCGTCCAGCGGTACGCTCTCGTCGGGAGCAGGCTGCGTCAGAATCTTGTCGGTGTTGAAGGCGAGAAGCGTGGTTGGCTCAGGCAGGGTGAGCTTCCAATCGGGCGCGTGCTCCGGCGCCGGAGGCAGATCGCTCGCGGGCTTGAGCGAATAGAGCGGGCCGGCATCCTTGCCGCCGCCGGTCATGCGCTCGATGCCCGAAAGGATGCCGTCGACCTTGTCGGCGTTCCGGGCGAGCGCGTCGGTGAAGACCTCGATATTGACAATGGCCTCGTTCAGGGGTGCGGCATTCTGGTCCAGTATGGTCCCGACCTGCTGGAAAGCGTCGCGCGCGGCTTGGGCCCAGTCCTGGCCGACCCCGGGCGGCGCGGTGAGGGTCGGCACGCCGCCATCGACGGCGAGGGGCACCGTCGATATGCCGCCCGTGAGCGTCACGACTACGCCGCCGGTAAGGCCCTGCTGTTCGATGCTGACGCGCGTGTCGTCGCGGATCGGCGTGTGTTGTGCAACGGCGATGGTGGCGACGACGTCCTGCGGGGACTCCGCGCTGAGTGCGAGCCCGGTCACCTCGCCGACCCGAATGCCGTTGAACAGCACGGCCGAGCCCACGAGCAGGCCAGACACCGGGCTTTGGAAGCGAATCTGGTAGGTGGCGCGCTCGCCGAAACCGCCTTTGTTCTCGAGCCAATAGACGAAGGCGAAGCTCGCCAAAATAACGCCGAGGATGAAAAGTCCGATCAGGGCGTAGCGGGCACGGGTTTCCATTCGATCAAGTCCCTTCGGTTCAAGCGGTCATCTGACGTTCCGCCAGCATGCCGCCGCGCTTTCCCTGGAAATACGTCTTAACCCAGGGATGCTCGCTTTCAAGCATGACGGCAATCGGGCCTTCGGCCACGACCTTGCCGTCGGCCAAGACCGCGATGCGGTCGCAAGCCGTGTAAAGACTCTCCAGATCGTGGGTCACCATGAACACGGTGATCTCCAGGGTCTGCTGAAGCGTGCGGATCAGCTCGTCGAAATCGCCGGCGGAGATCGGGTCGAGCCCGGAGGTCGGCTCATCGAGGAACACGATCTCCGGATCGAGCGCCAGCGCGCGCGCAAGCGCCACGCGCTTGGTCATGCCCCCCGACAGCTCCGACGGGAATTTGTCACCGTCTTGCGGCGTGAGGCCAACCATTTCGAGCTTGGCAAGCGCCATCTCGTCCATCAGCCGCTGGGAGATGTCGAGGTTCTCGCGCATGGGGAACTGCACGTTCTGTTTGACGGTGAGCGAGGAGAACAGCGCGCCTTGCTGGAACAGAACACCCCAGCGGCGCTCCAGCGCGCGCCGTTCCACTTCGTTAGCCCGGGCAAGATCGACGCCTAGCACCTCGATGGTGCCGTGCCGGCGTGGCAGAAGGCCGATGATGGTCCGTAGGAGGACAGACTTGCCTGCGCCCGAGGCGCCGACGACACCCAGGATCTCCGCCCCGCGCACGTCGAGATCGAGATGGTCGAGCACGGTCTCGCCGCCGAAACCGACCACGAGATCGCGCACTTTGATGACGGCCTGCTTCTCCGACATTCCGGTCCTTACATTCCAATCGAGGCGAAGAAGATGGCAAACAGGCCGTCGAGCACAATCACGAGGAAGATCGATTCCACGACCGAGTTCGTGGTCTGAATGCCGAGCGATTCGGCGCTGCCCTTGACGCGCAAGCCTTCCGCGCAGGCCACGATGCCGATGACGAGGCCCATGAATGGTGCCTTGATCAGGCCAACCTGGAAATGGGTGATGGAGATCGCCTCCGTCAGCCGCGCGATATAAATGTCCGGGCTTATGCCGCCGTAAAGCCACGCCACCAAGCCCCCGCCGTAGAGCGCCGCCATGCAGCCGAGAAAGGTCAGCACCGGGAGCGCCACGATAAGCACGAGGATACGCGGCAGGATCAGCACCTCGACTGGATCGAAGCCCATGGTGCGCAGGGCGTCGATTTCCTCCCGCATCTTCATGGACCCGATCTCGGCCGTATAGGAGCTGCCCGAACGGCCGGCCACCATGATGGCGACGATGAGCACGCCGATCTCGCGCAACACGAGAATGCCGACGAGGTCGACCGAATAGAGGTCGGCGCCGAACTTGCGGAAATGGAAGATGCCTTGCTGCGAGATGATTGCCCCGATCAGGAACGTGATCAGGAGAATGATCGGGACCGCCTGCCAGGCGACACGGTCGAACTGATGCACCGTCGAGGTGAAGCGGTATTCGCGGGGGCGGACGATGACACGCAAGGCGGCCATGCCCACGGCGCCGAGCATTTCGGCGAAGACGATAAGGATGCGGCCGAACTCGGCGCCGCCGCGCCCGAGCGCGGCAAGGGCGTTGACGATCGGATTGCCGCGATCGTGCTCCGGAGCGGCCTTGCGATTGACGCCGTGCATTTCCTCGAGCAGGCCGAGGTCGTGCTCGGGCAGGCCGACGATGACGGCCTCCTTTCCCGCGGCCGTCCACTGTCGGGTGAGGCGTTCCAAGAGCCACGCTCCGAAAGTGTCGAACTCGCGGACGCCGCCCATGTCGATCGA
>CAYUTT010000263.1:2774-3584 GCA_964447575.1 uncultured Methyloceanibacter sp. | reverse complement strand
CGAGCCCGTTGGGACACGTCGGACCAGCCGGCTTCTCCGAGGAGCACGACCGCGGGTCGGATCGCCGGGAGCAGGAAAGGCCCCGCGCGGGCGAGCGCATGGCCCTGCTTGCCGGAGGAGCGGTTGGCGAGATAGCGCACGGGATCGAGCGGCTCATGCGTCGGACCGGAGGTGATCAGCACGTGACGGCCGGAGAGCGGGCCTTTCTCCTTCTCGAACAAAAGCCTCTCGATGGCGCCGGCGATGGCTTCCGGCTCGGCCATGCGGCCCGGACCATATTCGCCACAGGCCATCTCGCCTTCTTCGGGGCCGATGAAGCGGATGCCGTCGGCGGTGAGCGTCGCGACGTTGCGGCGCGTGGCGGGGTGCTGCCACATGCGCACATTCATGGCGGGCGCCACCAGCACGCGCTTGTCGGTGGCAAGCAGCACGGTCGAGGCGAGATCGTTCGCCAAGCCGGTCGCCATCTTGGCGAGGAGATCGGCGGTCGCCGGTGCGACCACCACGAGGTCCGCCTCGCGCGACAGCCGGATATGGCCGATCTCCGCCTCGTCCTTGAGGTCGAACAGATCGGTGAAGCACTTCTCGCCAGAAAGCACGGAGAAGGAGAGCGGCGTCACGAATTCCGCGCCGCCCTTGGTGAGGATGACGCGCACGGACGCGCCCCGCTCGGTCAAGCGGCGCACGAGCTCGAGGGCCTTATAGGCGGCGATGCCACCGCCGACGATCAGGAGGATGCGCTTTCCTTGCACCTCGTCACTCCGCTGTCATTCCCGCGAAAGCGGGAATCCAGTAATCGCCGATCTTAGC
>CAYUTT010000263.1:0-2764 GCA_964447575.1 uncultured Methyloceanibacter sp. | reverse complement strand
GTGCTTCGATTATCACAGCTTCGGGCCGCAGGCGGGTCAAGCCGGGCAATGACAAGGAAATAAGGTTAGCAGTCGTAAGAATCAAAACACGAGGGCCAGGGCGATGGCGACGAGGGCCGCGGCGCCGGTCCAGATGCCGGCCCGCGTCCAGCGGTCCTTGTGGCGCTGGGCTTCGGCCAGCCGTTCGACGCTGTGGTCGTCGAGATGCAGGCCATCCTCGACGATGGCCGCAAAGGCATCGACCGTACGCTCGGCCTGAACGAGGAACTTGGGCAGGTCACCGACCAAGCGGCCCACGGAGGCCGCGCCCTCGGCCGCCTGCCCGATGCGGGCGCCCGCGCCGAACTGGCTCTCCATCCATTCCTGCACCACGGGCTCGGCCACGGCCCAGATATTGAGATCGGGGTCCATGCTGCGGCCCCCGCCCTCGACCACCACCATGGTCTTTTGCAGAAGGATCAGCTCGGGCCGGGTCTGCATGTCGAAGACTTCGGTGTATTGGAGGAGTTGACCCAGGAGCTGCGCCATGGAGATCTCGCTCGCCGGCCGGTCCATGATCGGCTCGCCGATGGCGCGCAAGGCTTGGGCGAACTGCGCCACGGAGTGCTTGCGCGGCACATAGCCCGCCTCGAAATGGACCTCGGACACGCGGGTATAGTTGCGGGTGAGGAAGCCGTGGAGAATCTCGGCCAGGAAGCGCCGCTCTTTCAGCCCCAGGCGGCCCATGATGCCGAAATCGACGGCGACGATGCAGCCATCGGCATCGACGAACAGATTTCCCGGATGCATGTCCGCGTGGAAGAAGCCGTCGCGCATGGCGTGGCGCAGGAAGGTCTGCATCAGGCGCGTGCTGAGCGCCTTCAGATCGTGGCCGGCGGCGCGGAGCTTGTCGTGCTCGCCAATGGGAATGCCGTCGACCCATGCCAGCGTCAGCACACGGCGGCCGCTGCGTGACCAGTCCACGACGGGAACGCGGAAGCCTTCATCGTCGAGCGTGTTGTCCGCCATCTCGGAGATGGCGGCCGCCTCCATGCGCAGATCCATCTCGATGGCGACGGATTTCGCCAGCGTGTCGACCACGGCCACGGGGCGCAGGCGCCGCGACCGCGAATGGAAGCGCTCGATCATGCGCGCGGCGAAGAAATAAGAATCGAGGTCCTTGCGGAAGCGCTGCTCGATGCCAGGACGCAGCACCTTCACCGCGACAGGCTTCAGCGTGCCGTCCGGCATCTTCACCTTCGCCTTATGCACTTGGGCAATGGAGGCGGCGGCGACCGGCGGGCCGAACTCTGCGAAGAGCTTATCGATCGGCGTTTCGAGCTCCGCCTCGACCGCCTTCACCGCCTCGTCTTGCGAGAATGGCGGCAGGCGGTCCTGCAGAGTGGCGAGATCGCGGGCAAGCTCACGGCCGATGAGGTCGTCGCGGGTCGCAAGGAATTGGCCGAGCTTGATGTAGGAGGGGCCAAGCGCGGTGAGCGCCGTGGACAGGCGCGTCTCGTTGCCACGTGCCGCCCCGTTCTTTCGCAACGGTGCGGTGACCCGGCCGAATACGGCGAGCGGGCCCGGCAGCCGCGTGTTCTCCGGCAACACGCGCGCCCCGCTCCACGCCAGGGTCGCGCCGGCCTTCGTGAGCCGCACCATGTTCGCAATGGCACTCACCGTCTAATGCCTCATTACAACCGCCAGCCGGAATGGATCGCTGCGATGCCGCCGGTCAGGTTGCGATAGCGCACGCGCTCGAATCCCGCATCTCTTATCATGCCGGCAAACCGCTCCTGGCTCGGAAAGCGGCGGATGCTTTCCACGAGATAGCGATAGGACTCCGTGTCGCCCGCGACAAGGCCGCCGAGCGCCGGGATCGCGTTGAAGGAGTAGGCCTCGTAAAGGGCGTCGAGCACCGGCACCTCGACATGCGAGAACTCCAGACAGAGGAAGCGGCCACCCGGCCTCAGGACGCGGAAGGCTTCGCGCAGCGCAGCGTCGATATGGGTGACGTTGCGGATACCGAAAGCGATCGTATAGGCATCGAACCGCCGATCCTCGAAGGGCAGCGCCTCGGCGTTGCCTTGCACGAAGGTCAGGCGGTCGCAGCCTTCCGCCCGCGCCTGCCCCGCCCCGATCATCTCCGCGTTGATGTCGCAGATCACCGCGCTGCCGCCGGGACCTGCGGCGTCAAGGAAGCGAAAGGCGATGTCGCCCGTGCCGCCTGCCACGTCGAGGAGCGAAAACGGCGCCACGCCCTTGGGCGGTGCGAGGGCCGTGATCAACTCCGCTTTCCACAGGCGGTGCAGGCCGCCGGACATGAGGTCGTTCATCAGGTCGTAGCGGCGGGCGACCTTGGAGAACACTTCGTTCACAAGGCCTTGGCGCGCGCTTGCCTGCACGCGGGCAAAGCCGAAGCTCGTCTCCGCCTCCGGTGCCTTGCTTTTCAGGTCCTCCGTCATGGCACGCGGACAATAGCCTAAGCCTCTAGATCAGGCTATTGTTGCACCGCAATGCGATTTGTTCTGCACTGCGGTATAGGGGACTGCCATGCCGGAGTTGCCTGAGGTGGAGACCGTGCGCCGGGGACTTGCGCCGATTCTCGTGGGCAACGCCATTGCCCGGGTGGAGCAGCGCCGGCCCGATCTGCGCTTTCCGCTGCCCCAGCGCTTCTCGGAGCGGCTCGAGGGGCGAAAAGTCGAGGCGCTCGACCGGCGCGCCAAATATCTGCTTGCCCGGCTCGACGACGGCGCGGTGCTCGTCATGCATCTCGGCATGACCG
>CAYUTT010000262.1:0-3611 GCA_964447575.1 uncultured Methyloceanibacter sp. | reverse complement strand
ACCAGGACTACGAGGCCGACCGCAAACGCCGCCTCGGCGCCGAGGCCGACCAGCCCCACCGCATCAAGTACAAGCCGCTGAAGGTGGCGTGACGGGCCATGCCGCAGGTGGCACCTGAAGCACGACGACCACGAGCGGGCTCGGCTATCACAACCAGCACTGCGCGTCGTCCCATGAAGCGCCGCTCCGGGAGGTCAGCGGGCCGCATTTCGACACAGGCTACCGCTCATGGGCGCTCCCGGTCCCTGCAGGAGCAATCGGGGCCGCTTCACCGCGACCTTCCGCTATCTCTACTACACCGAGCACCCTGAACCTTGATCTGATCAGAGATCGCGGTGTTCGGTGCCGCGCCCAAGAACTACCAGGCGAATATCGATATCGATGCGCCATGCGCCGGCTGACCTTGTCGCAGCTCTATCGCGCGCTGGATGTGCTCGCCGAACACGGCGACCATTGTTCAGGCCAGCCGGATCAGCCCCGAGCTCGCCGCGATCCTGAAAACGCTCGCCATCGCAAGGCCCAAGCCGATCCTCGCGGTCGGCTGACCCGCCGAGGTCGCTCCCGGCCGTAGGCACACGCCGCCCTGCCACCCTCGACAACGCCTTGAAATCACGGCTCGATTCCAGCCCGCTCATCACTGACCGCAAACTCAGGTAAGGGCGTCCCGCAGCAGATCGTGCAGGTGCTGCGCGACCTGGTCTGCATCGCCCCAGCCTCCGAGCATGGCCACGCATCGGGAACCACCGAGTGACCGGCGATCGCTTCGTCAGAACTCGGCTGATCCAAGCCGCCGTACGTGGGCGCGAAACCGATGTCCTTGCCGCCCTCGGCATCCAGTGGAATGGTCACACGCACATCCATTGCCCGTTTCCCGATCACGACGATGCCAACCCGAGCTGGCGATGGGATCTGCGCCGGGCCCGCGGTTTCTGCACATGCGCCGCTGGCAAGGCGCTCTCGATCTTCGACGTGATCGGCCGGATGCAGGGCGGCGACTTCGACGCGGCTAAGATCCGCGCCGCCGAGATGCTAGGCCGCGCCGATCTGATCAATCAGAAGGGCGCCGGCGGCGGCACGAAGATGACCGCGGCCGCGCTACTCGCGCCGCGACCGCCCGCGGCTGTGCGGTGTTGTGGGGCGACCGTGACCGCGCGCCATGGCTCCTGCTCGCTGAGGGCATAGAGACTGCCGCGGCCATCGCGCTCGTGTTCAAGGCGGAGATCGGGGCCGGACAGGTGTACGTCGCCGCGGCTATTTCAGAGGCTGGCGTCGGTAACTTCGCCCCCTGGCCCGCGACCAAGCGCGCCACAGTGTGCGCCGATCGCGACGAGGCCAAGCGCAAGTCGGAGGCAGGCTATCGGGCCGGCGAGAAGGCGGCGCGCCGGTTCGCCAAACGCCACCGAGGCAAGCTCGAGGTCAGGGTCGCGCTCCCAGGCGAGCCCGGCGGCAAGTCGACTTCCTCGACCTGCTGCTGCGCGAACGGGCTGGTGCCGTGCGCGCCGTGATCGAAGCTGGCGAGGTGGCGCCTGCGACTGCAGAGGATCAAGCCGACCAAACGACTGTAGCGGATGACGGCCGCGAGCCAATCAGGCTATCGGCACTCAACTTCAATGCCAACATCTACGATTGCGCGCGAGGACTGCGCGACCTCATCTACATGCGCGGGCCGATCCCGAGAGTGCTCGCGCGCGCCGAGATTGCTGGCGGACGCCATGTTGAGGATCGGGACGGCGAGGCTCTCGAAATCAGCGGCTTGCGGTATCGGCCGGGCTCGCTCCTGTTCATCGACGCCACGCCCGAAATCACATCGTGGCACCTCGACCAGCGCTTCACCTTTTGGAAGCTCGATCAGCGCAGTAACGAATGGGTCCCAACTCCGTGCCCGTCGAAAGTGGCCGCACGCGTGGTCGGAGCGGCGACCGAGCTAGGCTTCCGCCCCTGCTCGGGATTCGTCCGTGTCCCGCTGTTCATCGACGGGAAGATCGTCGCGACACCCGGCTGGCATGCTCCGACTGGGCTGATCATCGATGTGCGCGATGACCCACCAGCGATCCCGGAGAGGCCCACCAAGGACGAGGCGAGCACCGCCTTGGCAAGGCTACTGCGCCCGTTCCGCGCCTACCTGAAAGACAACCCAAGCTTGCGCCCAGCCCTCGCAGCGGCGGCGCTGACCGCTGCGCTACGGCCGTCCCCGCCGACTGCCCCCGCCATCCTGGTCGACGGCAATGTGATCGGCGCCGGCAAGAGCAAGGTCGCGCGTGCACTTGCTATCCTGGCAACCGGCGGGCTGCCCGCGATCATCGCCGAGGGCCACAACCACGAAGAAACCGAGAAGCGTATCACCACGGCGGTTCTTCAGGGCGCGTCTGCTCTGATGTTCGACAACCTCCAGCGCACCGTCGCTTCGAGCACCCTCGAGAGCATCCTGACCGAAGGCGTGGCGACGGTCCGGATCTTCGGTAAGCTCGCCGATGTCACCGTTGAATGCCGCGCGCTCATCCTGATGACCGCGAACAACGCTACGCTGCGGCGCGACATGCTCCGTCGCACCCTGCCCGTGCGCATCGTTGTCCCGGATGAGAAGCCCGAGCTTCGACGGTTCGACTTCGACCCCGTCGACGAAGCTCGCCGCGACAGGACTGAACTCTTGGCCGCCGCGTTCACCATTGCCAAAGCGTGGTACGCTGCGCGCGACCTGCTTGAGAACGTGAACATCCGCGCCAAGACGCTCGGCTCATTCGCGGCCTGGGCCGATCTGGTCGCTGGCGCCGTCCACTGGCTGACGGACACGAACCCAATTGACGCCGTCGAGACGAAAAGAGCGAGCACCCGGCGGCTTTGGCCGAACGCGCGGTGACTACGAGCCTGTTCAATACGTTCGATGGGGAATTCACCGCGGCAGAGGCCGGCAACAGGATAGAGCCCACGACTTGGCGGGAGGTTCTCAACTTCAAGGCGGAATGCCCAGACGGGCGCGCGGTCGGGAATTGGCTTCTGCAGCGACGCGATCGGGCGTTCAGTATCACGCCAGACGACCAAGCCGTACCAATCGTCGTGACGCTCGAAATCGCGAAACAAGACCGCAAGGGCATCGCGCGCTGGAAGCTCGAAATCCGGTCACCAAAAGCCTTATGTAACAAGAGCACTGGCTTTCACGCCGTACCGCCGTACCGTGCCGTACCTGTACAGCCTTACGCGGAAAAAGTGTCAGAGAAGGTGATCGGTGATGATGACGGCGGTGACAAAGAGGAAACTGGTGACAAAGATGACAGTTTTTGGAGTCAGGGGCCAACTGATACGGCACGGTACGGCGGTACGGCAGCTTCTGATGACCGCCTCGTGACCCAACCAGCAAGCGAGCGCAACCGCGTCGGCTCATGCGTCCCGTGATGCCGCCTACGACGATGCGCGTTCGCTGCGTCGTGTTCGATGAACCGGCCGATAAGCTGGCGCCGAGGCTGCTATGATGTTTTCAGCCGCTTTGGGTCGAGGATGACTGGCTGACCCCCCCCATTAGCATGAGCGCTCATATGGACGACGTCGAGGATCCGAAGAAACGATCTTGGGTGATGAGCGATGGACGCCAATGCAGACGCGGCAAACGCTCTGGG
>CAYUTT010000261.1:0-3616 GCA_964447575.1 uncultured Methyloceanibacter sp. | reverse complement strand
GACCAGCTCATGCCCTGGGCCTACGCCACCCAGGTGCCCTGACAACAGCGGTTACAAAGAGTGTGACGCTTTGGAGGGATGGAGCCAAGGGGATCTGCCGCTCTTGGGGCCGAGGTGTGACATCCGCCCTATGGAGATGTGACATCTGCCTAAGGCTTGGGGGTGTCACGCATCTGGCCCGGCTGGACGAGGAGCAGATACGGACTGAGCCGATAGCCCCGCCCGGGATCGTTCTGGATGACGTCGTCATCCGTCAGCTGGACATCCAAGGTGCCAAGGAATCTCTTCTCAATGGTTCTGCGACAGCGGGTGATCCGCTGGCGCAAGTCCTGTCCACCAATCCCGAGCCGATCGGCAAGAGTCTTCGCTTTGACGAATCGGTATTCGCCCGGTGACCGCCCCAATGTCAGGTCTTCCGTGAACTCAGCGGCCAGCGCGCTTACGAGCTCGAATTCAGCTCCTCTGATCTCGACGCCGCCCCGGAACAGAACCTTCCTACGCTTCTCATCGATGGCAAAGACCAACGGCCTCACCGGGGTTCGGCTGTGGTCGGCGATCGCCTGGTCGGATGCCGGTGGCTCGGTCTCGGCGAGATCGACCGTGGAAAGCCTGACCGCCGATGACTGGATCAGCATCAGGAGCGAGGTCTCGGGGAGGGATAAGGACTTCGTGATCGTGGCGTGCTGCGCGAGCTCGCGATCGATCACCTTCTCCACCATCTGGCCGTGGCGGCGATGCAGATCATGGAGCCTCGCGGCATTCTCATCCGGCGAGCCCGGCAGATACGGCAAGATCCGGAACACCTGGCCGAAGCTGCTTAGAAACGTCTGCTCCGACATGGAAGCCAGCTTGAGCGCATGCAGGACATAGGATTCGGCCATGACCACCTCCGGCCCGGGCTTGCGCTCGCCGTAGAACAGATCGACGACGTACGAGTCCCGGCGCGCTTCATGCTCGCCGAGACCGGCGCCGAGGATGCCGAAACGCCGGTCGATGCACTGGGAGCAGACGCCGCAGTGCCGCCCGCGCCGGGTGGCCTCGCGCACCCTCGCGCAGCTGAAGGTCTCGGCAATTAAATCGGCGCAACCATGAGCGCCGATGATGGCGACCACATCGCTCTTGGTCTTCCAAAGGTAGGGGTTCTCCACCGTCACCGGCTCGTCGAGAATTAGCGAGAAGAGCCGACTGAAATCGGCGAGCACCCTCGGATGGGTGCTGCGCGTCGCGCGCGACCCCAACACATGGCTGGCGACCGGGAGGTTCAGGCTGACGATGCCGTTCTCGTAGAACCGCACCGTCTTCCGCCGGAACAGGCGCGCCACCACCAGCGCCAGCGTGGCAAACAGGAAGGGCCGCGATCTTTGGGTGAACTCGACCGCTTCCTCCTGCCCCTTGTTCACGCTGACCGGCACGCGAAAGAGCTGCAACGCTTTGGTCCGCTCGCGCAGCGCGACGACGAGCTTCGACTGCTTCGAGATGACCATCGGCGATGACTGGTGGCTGACCAGAGCCGCTCTCCGACCATCTCCGATCAGGCTCTCGACGGCCCCAGCGAAGGAATCCAGGCCGCCCGAGAAGAGGATGACGTCGTCCGGCACGAAGCCGACATCGTCGGGGGCCCAAAATCCAGATAGGGCTGCATTCCTGCGGGAGCGGGATCTGGGTGCTGGACGAAGTCGAAGGCGTAGTCGTCGTCCGACAGGAAGCTCAGTGCCTCGACCAACACGTCCTGGACTTCTGACCGACCCCAAAGGTCGGGACGCCGCACGGGCACGCGAAAGCGAAAGCGCCGGCGCCAGTCCTTGCCCATGTCCGGCAGCGTATCGCCACCGCGCCCAGTGAACTGGTCGGCGCTTCCTCGGCGGGCTTGATTGAAAGGACACCCATCCGTGTTGCAGCGTGGACGGTTCACAAAACCTCGCGGAGATAAAGGACATGGAAGTAGGCGAGGATGCTAGCGTCGTCGCTAGCCCATGTAGGGAGCTTGCCGCTCAAGCAGTTGTTCCCAACCTGTATTCTTGCTGAAACAAAAAAGGCCGCAAATTTTTCACGATCAATCCTTCCGCCGATCTCGCCAGCCGTCTCCCCTTCGCGCTTAGGCCTAAGCTTTGACCTCAGGGACATGCTTTTCAAAATCATCGTTTTTCCGCAACCTCGCGGTCCAGACAGAAGCAAGGACTGCGGCTCCGGAGAAACAATCTTCTGAACCCACTGAAACTTATCAGAGAAAAGAAGTCCAATGTAGCTGTCGGGAAAGTCGTTGGGGTTCAGATACCCGAATGGGTCGCGCAGGTGTGGCACCAGTTCATCATCAAGCATAAACCTACGTGAGTACAGACTCTTTATCTCCCTAACAACATCCCGAGCTGTTTGTGCGGAGTGACCAGGGCTTTCATCGAGTATAAACGCCGTAAGTGAACCGATCTCGTCGAAAAAATATTGATCCTCTTTCGTGAGTAGAGCGAGTCTCATCGCTATGGTGTTTCTGGCATGCTGCATGTGACGGCCGAGAAACTTGAGGTCATCTAGGACCTTGCCCTTGCCGCTACGGCGGAATACGGCAGAGCCGGTATCAACGACCTTCCAAGTATAGCGGGATTGAACCAGTCGAGTTTCAAGTTGGTCAGGCGAGAGTTCGCTGGCTAAGATGTTATCGGCGTTGAGGTCGTTGTGCCATATGTTGGCAGACTCGAAGCGGGATATGGCAGACGCCACGTCCAGGACGAAGGCATACAGATCATCGACACTGAATTCATCACCAGACCTCTCTAGAACACCGCGAAAGGTATCACCCTCTACCCATTCCATGATGATCCAGTGAATATCTATGGTCTGATCGAGGAGCGTGATGCGATCGTCACCTCCATTGAAAAGTTCGGCGATATTTTCATGCCTGCCGAGGGCCCGATATCGGGCTAGTTCGGTCGTGAAATCCTTGCCTTGACTCTCGTAGAGCCTTACGGGGATCAACTTGAACGCAAACGGATGTCCAATTGCGTTTTCGGCACGGTAGGTGGCACCATAGAATCCCCGTGCAACATATCGTGTTAGGGTGTTAGGGTGAGACCTGAGACCCGCGATCTCCCGTCCCTCAAGCGTTCTCCCGACGTCAAGCGGTCGGCCGCACACTGGGCAAGCGGCGTCGAGCCTCTTCGAGTGCCCTTCCGCGCACACGAAGCAGGCGTAATTCCGGTCTGAGGGCGTCTCAATCGGCATGACGCAGACGTAGCGATGTTTGGGAGGAGACGAGTGCCTTCGATCTCAAAGCGCACGGACCTCCCAGGCGCGTTGGGGCGGGACGTGCGCCATACCAGCGAGCGCTGAGAGTTACAAGCCCTTTCCCGCCAAACGCATCGCACCTAGTGCACTGATTCACACAGAAGATGCAGGAGTTGTGCGAGGCGGTCGAGGATGGCAGCGCCGCATTACGCCGCGAAGGCCGGCCGGCCGTCGATCCCGCCCGGGCGCTACTTTCGGATGCTGTTCGTGGGCTACTTCGAGGGCCTGGACAGCGAGCGCGGCATCGCCTGGCGCTGCGCCGACAGTCTGTCGTTGCGCCACTGTCAATGCCGAACGAACTTTCCTCAGAAGTGCCGAAGTAAATTTCCCCACGTGA
>CAYUTT010000260.1:1597-3626 GCA_964447575.1 uncultured Methyloceanibacter sp. | reverse complement strand
CGTCACCGTCTCGCTGCGGAGGGAATCGGCGCGCGTCCGCACGGGTCAGGGCTTCTCGGCGCTGATCGAGCAGCTCGGCCGCCGCGTGCTGCCCAACACCGCCGGCTGCCACACGGCGAAGGAAGCTATCGCCACGGCCCAGATGGCGCGCGAGTTGTTCGGCACGAGCTGGATCAAGCTCGAAGTGATCGCCAACGACGACACGCTCCAGCCCGATCTGTTCGGGCTGGTCGAAGCGGCGGGCGTGCTTTGCGCCGAGGGCTTCGACGTCCTGCCCTATACCACCGAGGATCTCGGCGCGGCCGAGCGCCTGATCGCCGCCGGTTGCACCGTGCTCATGCCCTGGGCCTCGCCCATCGGCTCGGCCCGCGGCTTTGCCAACAAGACCGCACTAGAGAGCATGCGCGCCTACTTTCCCGATATCCCCCTCATCGTCGATGCCGGCATCGGCACGCCGTCCCATGCGGCCGAGGCAATGGAGATGGGCTATGACGCCGTGCTGCTCAATACGGCGGTCGCCAAAGCGGGCGATCCCGTGAAGATGGCCGAAGCCTTCGCCAAGGCCATCGAGGCGGGGCGCCTCGCCTTCGAGGCGGGTATCGTTGAGCCGCGCGACATGGCCTCCCCCTCCACCCCAGTCGCAGGCACGCCGTTCTTCAACATCGACCACGCTTCCTGATTGACGACGTGCTCCCCCTCGATCCGTTCTACCCCATCGTCCCCGACACGGCGTGGCTTGCTCGACTCCTGCCCCAGGGCATCAAGCTCGTGCAACTGCGCATCAAGGATGCGAGCGGCGATATCGTCCGCGCGGAGATCGAGAAGGCCGTCGAATTTTGCGCAAGCCATCGCTGCCAGCTCGTGGTCAACGACTATTGGCGCGAGGCGATGGAAGCGAACGCCGATTTCGTGCATCTCGGCCAAGGGGACTTGGCCGGGGCCGATCTTGCCGCGATCCGCGCCGCGAACATCAGGATCGGCATCAGCACCCACACGCCCGAGGAACTGGACAAGGCGCTTGCCGCGGACCCGGACTACGTGGCGCTCGGCCCCATCTATGCGACGATGCTGAAGCAGATGCCTTTCGCGCCGCAAGGTCTGCCGCGCCTCGCCGCGTGGCGCGCGCGAGTCACATGTCCGCTCGTGGCCATCGGCGGAATCACCGCCGAGCGCGCGCCGGTCGTGCTCGCAGCTGGCGCCGACAGCGTCGCTGCCATAACGGACATCGTGACACACCAAGACCCCGAGCTTCGGACACGAAAATGGGTCGCTGTCACAAATCCGTGGCGCGGCTTTTCAACAGAGTTTCCACAGGGCTGACGGCGGTGTTTGGGGTTCACCATACGCTCTATGGTGGGAATGATCGCTCGTGAGGGGAATGTGAGGCCAAGTGGGGCTACGATGAGTTACCGTCTCGACCCGGCGATGCCGATGAGCGAGGCTTTGCGGTCCGTGGCCCTCGCCGAGATTGAGATCGCACACGTCTCCCTGGCCGCCCCCGCCGACCGCCATACGGGCGTGCACAGCGCCCGCAAGTGCTTCAAAAGATTGCGTTCTTTGCTTTTCCTCGCCCGTCCGGGCATGCCCGATCCCGTGTTCGGCACCTTGACCGCGCGCGTCGCCCGCATCGGCAAGGGGCTCGCGGCGGCACGCGATGCGCAGGCCCTGCTCGACGCCGTCGACAAGCTCGAGCGGAACACCGAGGCGGGCGCGGGCGACGGGCCGATCCACTCTGTGCGCAGCTGGCTGCAGAAGCGCCGTCACGCGGCGGAGCAGAGCCTGGAACAGGCCACGGCTTCGGATACCATGCGCGAGCTGCTCGACCTACGCCCCGCCTTCGCCGGACTGACCGTCTATCCCGACGACTTCGGGCCGCTGGCCGAAGGGCTCGAACGCTGCTATCGCGCCACGCGCAAGCACTTCAAAGCGGTCGTCGATGCCGACAATGCCGAGGAACTGCACGAATGGCGCAAGGGCGTCCAGCACCATTGGCGCCAGATGCAGCTGCTCACCCCTTGCTGGCCCTCCG
>CAYUTT010000260.1:0-1497 GCA_964447575.1 uncultured Methyloceanibacter sp. | reverse complement strand
GGCGTCCAGCACCATTGGCGCCAGATGCAGCTGCTCACCCCTTGCTGGCCCTCCGAGCTCTCCGCCCGCGCCGATGCGGCGCGCTCCTTGTCGCAGCTCCTCGGCGATGATCACGATGTCGCCATGCTCATGCACCTCGTCTCCACGCCCACCATGACCTTCGGCAGCCCCGAGGAGACCACAGCGTTCATGAAGCGCTGCCGCAAGCGTCACAAAGCGATCAGGAAAGAGGCGAGGATCAAGGGCGAACGGCTGTTCGTCGAAAAGGCACGCCCCTTCGCTGCCCGCATCCACGCCTACTGGACCACGGCCGCGGTGGGCGCCGACAAGCCGGTCGACCAGCCGCCCCGTCAAGACAATGTGGTGGTCTTCGGCGATGCACGCTCGGGACGCACCGGCCAGACCTAGAGCCTGACCTCCATCCCATCGTAGGAGACTTCCCACCCGGCCGCCTCGACCGCAGCCCGCTCGGGCGAGTCGTCCCGCAGCGCCGGGTTCGAGTTGTTGACGTGGATAAAGATCTTGCGGGCGATGCCGAGCGGCGCCATCTGCTCGACGGTCCCCTTGGGACCCGACATGATCATGTGGCCGATGCGATCGCCGGTCTTGTTCATGAGGCCTTGCACGATCATCTCGTCATTCGTGTAGAGCGTTCCGTCGAAGAACAGGAGCGGCGCGCCCTGGAGGCGTGTGCGCAAGGCATCGTCGAGCCCCGAGCAGCCCGGGATGAAGAAGAAGTGCTTGCCGGACTTGTCATCCGTGACCTTGAGGCCGACGGTATCGCCTTCCTCCGTGCCGAAGCTCCCGCCCGTGCCTTTCTCTTCATCCTCGAGATAGAGCGGAATCTTGCCGGGCACGCCAAACGCTTCGACCGTGAGCCCGACCGGCCCGGACGGTCCTTCCACGGAAAACGGCGCGCCGAGATCCATGGCCTCGCGCTTGACGAGCTCGGGGTTCAGCACATCGAAGATGCTATTGCCGGCCAGCACGTCGAGCACACGCCGGCTGCCATAGACCGTGAAGGGCTGCCCCTCGCGCAAGCACAGCAGCCCGGCCACGGCGTCCACGTCGCCGTTGGTCAGAATCACAGCCTTAATAGGGCTGTTGCGCGGCGGCCCGTTGCGGTCCGGCTGCAACTCCGGCGTCGCATTGATCTGCTGCCTGAGGTCGGGTGAGGCGTTCAACAGCCCCCATTGGCGTCCGTCGGCGCTGACCGCAACCGAGGCCTGTGTGCGCGGCTTGACCGTCGGCACCCCATGACGCGCATCGGCCGAATTTTGGCCGTTGCAGTTCCATTGTGGCAAGCCGCCGCCGGCCGCCGCACCGATGACTTTGATCAACATGATGGGGGATCAATGGCGTCTGCACGCACAGCCCGTCAAGGCAAAAGTCCGGCCTGAGTCAGCCGGCGCGTCCATTACGGCAGATGGCAACGCCCAAGGCAGGCGCCCGACGGGAACCGATTTCTCCGCTTTCAGGCTCGGGACATCGATCACC
>CAYUTT010000259.1:0-3644 GCA_964447575.1 uncultured Methyloceanibacter sp. | reverse complement strand
GCATTGGACCGTCGGGACGCCCGGCGGCGAAATGGACGAGTCCCACCGGCTTCTCCGGCGTGCCGCCGTCCGGCCCGGCAATGCCCGTCACGGCCACGGCCAAGCTCGCCTTGCTGTTGGACAGCGCGCCGCCCGCCATGGCGCGGGCAACGTCCTCACTCACCGCGCCGTGCTTCTCGATCAGCCAATAAGGCACCCCGAGCATCTCGCTCTTCGAAACGTTGGAATAGGTGACGAAGCCGCGTTCGAACACGTCGGAGCAGCCGGGAATGGCGGTCAGCGTTGCGGCCAGGAGCCCTGCGGTGCAGGATTCCGCCGTCGCGATCAGGTCACCCCGTTCGCGCGCCGCCGAGAGCACCTCGGCCGCCTGCTTAAGGATGTGCGCATCGATCTCGATGGGATCCGTCATGGCAGCCGCACCGTCGCCGTGGCCATGGCCGCGATCCCTTCGCCCCGCCCGACAAAGCCGAGCCCTTCATTCGTTGTCGCCTTGATGCTCACGCAGTCCATGCCGATTCCCAAAATCTCCGCAATACGGGAACGCATGGCGTCGCGATGGGGTCCAATGCGCGGGGCCTCGCACAACAGAGTCACGTCCACATGCACGATCTCGCCGCCGCGCGCCGCGATTCTGTCGGCGGCGGATTTGAGAAACAGGTCCGAGGCAGCGCCCCGCCAGCGGGCATCGGAGGGCGGAAAATGCACGCCGATATCGCCGTCGGCGATGGTGCCGAGCAGGGCGTCTGTCAGCGCATGCAGGCCGACATCCGCGTCGCTGTGACCGATCAGCGACTTGCCGTGCGGGATGCGGACCCCGCACAGGATCACGGCATCGCCAGGACCGAGCGCATGCACGTCGTAGCCGGTCGCGACACGAACCGTGCCGCGACCACCCTCGCGCTCCGTCCGCAACATCTCGTCTGCGATCTTCAGATCCTCCCCCGTGGTAAGCTTGCGATTGTGCTCGGAGCCCTCGACCAGCGCGACATCGAGCCCGAACCATTCGGCGACCGAAGCATCGTCGGTGAATTGTAACGTCGAATCCTGCGCCGCCGCGCGGTGCGCCGCAAGGATCGCCTCGAACTTGAAGCCTTGCGGAGTCTGCGCGCGCCACAGCCCCTCGCGCGGGATCGTTTGAACGATGCGGCCGGCCTCGCCGCGCTTCAGCGTGTCGGTCACGGGGACGCAGGGCAGGGCGCCCGCATGGCCGTCGAGAGCCGCGATCACGCGGGTGATGAGATCGGCGTCGACGAAGGGCCGCGCCGCGTCATGGATCAGCACCGCATCGGGCCTCTGCGCCTCAAGCGCTTCGAGGCCTGCGCGCACGCTGTCCTGACGCCGCGCCCCGCCCGCTGCAGGCGGCAGCAACTGCCCGGCAAAAGGCGCGCTGGCGGTCGCATAGAGTCCCGCGTCGTCGGGGTGAATGACCACCAGGATGCCGCCCATGCCGGGATGGCTCGCAAACGCGCCGATGGTGCGCGTGAGCAGGGGCTCGCCGCCGATCGGGCAATATTGCTTCGGTTGGTTCGCACCGCCCGCCCGGGCGCCACGCCCGGCCGCGACGATCAGGCTCGCGACTCTCACCGCCGGAACCCTCCAAGATTGTGGAAAATCTCAGAGGATTCGCCGTTAAGCCTTTGAAGCGATTTGTTGTTGCACTGCGGCAAAAGGAGTGTTGCTCCGATGCAAAAAGCTTCGTATCTTGCCCAATAATAGTTCATAGGATGGTCATGCATAAAAATTATGCACAACCCGACATCCATCACTTGCCGCGAGGATATACACGCTTTGAGCGTCTCGACCAAAACGCCGGAGCCTCGACGCAAAGGAGCGCCTCCTTCTGTCGCATGCGAGGCGCTGCTCGACGCTCTGCCGCATCCGCTTCTCGTCATCGGAAGCGGCCTCGCCCTGGAATACGCCAACACCGCCGCCGAGGATTTCTTTCAGATGAGCGCCGGGGTTCTGTGCCGGCATAGCCTCACGGACGTGGTTGCCTTCGGCTGTCCCTTGATCGCGCTCGTGGAGCAGGTGCAGCGCAACGGCACCACGGTCAACGAATATGGGGTCGAGCTTGGCTCCTTCCGGTTCGAGGCGCCGAAGCTCGTCGATCTCTATGGCGGCCCGGTGCCCGAAGCGCCCGGCAGGGTGATGGTCATGCTGCAGCAGCGCAGCATGGCGCAGATGATCGAGCGCCAGCTCACCCATCGCGGCGCGGCGCGCTCGGTCTCGGGCCTCGCCGCCGTGCTCGCGCATGAGATCAAGAATCCGCTCTCCGGCATCAGGGGCGCTGCCCAGCTCCTGGAGAGCGACCGCACCGACTCCGACCGGACCTTGACGCAGCTCATCTGCGCGGAGTCCGACCGCATCTGCAAACTCGTCGACCGGATGGAGATCTTCGGTGACGAGCGGCCGATCCAGCGCGAACCGGTGAACATTCACGACGTACTCGATCACGTGAAGGAGATCGCCCGCACCGGCTTCGCCCGCCACATCAAGATCGTCGAGAGCTACGATCCTTCGCTGCCGCCTGTGCCCGGCAGCCGCGACAAGCTCATTCAAGTGTTTCTCAATCTCGTGAAGAATGCAGCCGAAGCGATCGGCGAGGATCGCGCCGACGGGCAAATCACGCTCACCACCTCGTTTCGACCCGGCGTCCGTCTCTCCGTACCGGGCAGCCAAGCGCGCGTCAGCCTGCCGCTCGAGATCGCCGTCGAGGACAACGGCGACGGCGTGCCCGCGGATCTCATGCCGCATCTCTTCGACCCGTTTGTCACTACCAAGCCATCCGGGACCGGCCTCGGGCTCGCGCTGGTGGCCAAGATCATAGGCGACCATGGGGGAATCATCGAATGCGACTCACGTCCCCGATCCACGGTCTTTCGGGCGCTGATGCCGATGGCCGACAGCGAAGCCAGGCAAGCAGCGGCAACGGCACAGGCATAGGCAGAATGGGCAAGGGCAACATCTTGATCGCCGACGACGACGCCGCGATCCGCACGGTCCTGAATCAGGCGCTGGCGCGCGCAGGCTACGCGCCACGCGCCACGGGCAACGCGGCGACGCTGTGGCGGTGGATCAGCCAAGGGGAGGGGGACCTCGTCATCACCGATGTGGTCATGCCGGACGAGAACGCCTTCGATCTCATCCCCCGGGTCAAGAAGCTGCGGCCGGACCTCCCCATCATCGTGATGAGCGCGCAGAACACGTTCATGACCGCCATCACCGCGGCCGAGCGGGGCGCCTACGAATATCTGCCGAAGCCTTTCGACCTGAACGAGCTCATCTCCGTGGTGGGCCGCGCGCTCGCCGAGCCGCGCAAGAAGGCGCATCGCCTGTCCGCCGAAAGCAGCGACGGTCTGCCGCTCATCGGCCGCTGCCCGGCGATGCAGGACATCTATCGCGTGCTGGCCCGCCTGACCCAGACCGATCTCACGGTGATGATCACCGGGGAGTCCGGAACCGGGAAGGAGCTTGTCGCCCGCGCACTCCACGAATACGGCAAGCGCCGCAACGGGCCGTTCGTCGCCATCAACATGGCGGCAATCCCGCGCGAGCTGATCGAGTCCGAGCTGTTCGGGCATGAAAAGGGCGCCTTCACCGGCGCGCAGAACCGCCATGTCGGCCGCTTCGAGCAGGCCGAGGGG
>CAYUTT010000258.1:0-3645 GCA_964447575.1 uncultured Methyloceanibacter sp. | reverse complement strand
CGCTTCCGCTTCGGGCTCTCGCCGGTGATCAACGTCATCGGCGTGATCTTCGTCGCCATCACGGTGATCGCGGCCGCGATCTATGTGGGCTTCCGCCAGCGCGAGCAGCGCCGCGCCCAGGCCCTGGGGTGAGCATCGTCACGCATCGCTGACCTCGACCTCAGTGAACACGAGGGAAACCGGCTGCGCATCCGCGAGCACCACCCTCTGCCCGAACTCGACCTTTAAGGTGCCATGCCGGGGATCCTTCTTGTCCGGCATGAAGCTCACCGTCGTGATCCTTCCAGCCTCGTCCTCGTGAAAGAGGATCTCCTTCACCGTCTCACGCGCAACCAGCAGCGAGGCTCCCGAGGCCGCCCATGGCGATACCACAACGTCGATACCATTGATCCGGCCGAGCGAGCGACGCCGCCGGCCTTCTGAAGTGTCGATGAGTTCACCGAGCCAGGAGGGATCTCTCCGGGATCGGACGAGCAAGATCGGCGTGTAACCCTTCTCCCGAAGCACTGTCGCTTCATTCAGCAGAGTTCGGTAGTAGGCATCGGAACTCGGTGCTTGAACACTGTGGAGGCCCTTGAGCAATTCATGAACTGCAAATTCTCTCGACCACTCAGCTACGCCATGTGCGATATTCTCCGTGAAGCCATGCGATGATTCGGCTAGCACGCCGTCTATCAGATAGGTTTTTGGGACGGCCCTCCTTTCGATGGTGCGATGCTCCAGCGCATCCGTAGTTAGCCCGATCGTCGGCCGGAAGGGCTTCAGCTTCTCACCGGGCACGACCAAAGCGTGGTCGACCGCGCGCTGGAGTTCATCGAGCCTTGCTTCCGAAATGACGGCGGAACGGATGCGATGCTCCCGTCGCTGCCGGATTGGCGTGATCCAGGCGTCGAGATACCCGATCAATCTCGTGCAGGCCGCATCGTAGTCGATGTCGCTCCCCAGTTCACTCAGGAAGGTTTCGAGCAGCGGCCTGTGCGCCGAAAGATCCGACTGGATGTCCTCCAGCAGCTTCTGCAGGCCGGTAAGATCCGGCTTATTCAGGCCGTTCTCGATAAAACTGAGGAGGGTCTTGATCTTGTCTTCCGCCCCATCGAGAGGAGCATCTTCGACTAAGGTCAGAAGCAGAGCTTCGAACACGGAGCGCAGGTCATCGCGCCGATGGATGCTCTTTGGGGTCCACGAACTCGCCGGAAACGGATCGGGTTCGCCGAGGCTGTCGATATTCGATAGCGCTCTGCTCAGTTCTTGTGCATAACCCTCCTCGACATATCTGCCACCGGCGATCACGGGCCTGATCACAGAGTAGAAGAGCCGATGGAATGGGTGTCCGGGGACCCAGTCCCTTTGCGGAGCGTCATCATCGGACGACTGACCCCGGCACAGCTGGGCCACTGTGGATCTGGTGAGAGAGGCTTCTGGCCGAGGGCCAAGCCGCCATCTCATGGCGATCGCCGCAACGCTCCAAAGGATGTCTTCCCATGCATTCGCGACCGCGTCCGCAAAGACATTGGCTTCTGTTATGTATGCCTGTTCGCACAGGCGCCGGATCGATTGCGGGTTCGACCGAAAAACACACGGGGTAATCAGCTTCGCTTCGTCCGCATAGCTCAGATCTAGATCGTGACGCAATGTTCCTGGCCATCGTACGATCAGTTCCGTATAGGAGTTGAGACCTTGTCTGTCGTTGTTCCAGAGTGCTAGGCCTAAAAGCCACCCAGTTCTCCAAAGGTGGTTCCACATAAATGGCCACGAGCGGAGACGAATGCAGAACCACTCATCATCAGACTTCGACGATTCATCCCATTGAAAATAATAATCTGAATGCTGTACTACGTTGAACCAGGAACCGATCAGCGATCTGAGCGCGGTCGAGTAGATAAGTTGATCCGGGGGAGACAGAACCGCGTCCGCGTCAGACCGGCGGCGTGCAAGCCAGCGCTCAAGACTCGCAGCCGCGGTCATCACAACGCGGAACGAGCCAATCACAGGCGCCAACGGCATCCTCCTGAGATCGTTGGGCACAAGATCACGGGGAACGTTCACAACGTGCCGCAAAAAGTCATCCTCCCGCTCTAACATCTGGATAGCCCGTTCGATGATCCTGTTGTATGCTCCGAGCCAATCCTCATGCGTAGGACCCCAGAAGTCACCGATCTCAGATAGACTTCGAAGTTCGCCGGAATCATCTGTTGTGATGCATGCTTCAAATAGAAATCTGTGATAATCGAGGACCGCCTGGAAAGCGTCCTCAAACCCGATGACAGCGTTCCGCTCGATCTGGCCCATCACCTCGTCAGCGAGTTCTTCCAGAATCGCTCTGGGCTCTGGTGTATGGTCAGGCGGGCTGGGACCAAAACGGAAGGCGCGTCGGATGATCCAACGTTCAAGCTGGTTCAGACTACCACCACGTTGGACGCAAAGGACGACACTTCCGCGCTTCGGCACGAACGGGTGGACGGGGAATGCCAAAGTGACCTCGCGAGCTAGCACGCCGTTATGTTCTTCAGCGAGCGACCTAGTCCTCTTCAGCCACCGGCGGAGCACAATGCTGAGCGGCCAACCGTGGAGGTCTACGAGACCGTAGCCCTGTTTAACCCGGATGGTTGCCTCGATCTCTGCACCTATCCGCGCAAAGATGCCTCCGAAATGTAGGCCGATCCGTTCCTCGTCGTCGCTAAGCGCCGGCAGCAACGCGCGCCCGGCGCAAAGGTAGCGAGCGATAAAGAACCTACGTCGGAAATAATGCGGCAGGCTGCGATTTGCGGTGAACCGCTCACGAACCATCTGACGGCCGTTGGGATCGATGAAGGACAGGCTGGTAGCCAGAAAATGCCACATTGAGCACGCGTTGATGATCAGCCATATCAGGCTCAAAGAACAAAATGCTATCTCCTTGGTGAGCATTGCCGGATCTGGTTGATGTGACCAGAGGGGAAATGAGGCGGGTATTGCAACTTGTAGAAGCAGGACGGTCAGCAGGGCGATACCGCTCAAACCGACCTGACGTGCGAGGGCTTCTTCGTAGTAGATCCGTATATGTGCGTTCGTGGTCGACGCATGTGCTCGTTGGGTCACCAGGCTGACGAGAGCGATGGCGACGGGAAAAACAACCGCGATGAGTGCGACCTGGGTCGTGAGGAAATAGCCATTGGCATCCCTCAGCGCTCTTCTAAGCCCATCAATCTGCTCCCCTGACCCAATCATCCACCAAGGTAGCGGCGCGACGGAGTTGATCATCGCGGGTGGCACAGTCAGCAACGAGAGATACACGAGCAGAACAACGACGAGGACGTAGGCACGAAGGAGTCGCGCCAGAATACGATACCGGAGGGGGTCGCGTCGGCGCCTCAGAGCCTCATTGGTTGCCCAGTGTTCTCGAATCTCGCTACGCACGTATCGGCGAAGACTGCCGAAAGGTGGCTGCGGCCAGGATGCGCGCATTGCTCGAGATCGCCCGCGGTTGAGACCTGTAGAAAACGGTAGCGTAGCACTATAGCGCGAAGATTCTACCGCGAACAGCGCGTCATGCGCGAGCAGCCTCACCGCGTGCCTCTGCGGCACCCGGCGGCCGGCTGATCCTGCGAGCGCCGGCCCCGGCTCGACCCCTATTTGGCCGCTATTGCGGCCTCCCGCTCGGCCTCG
>CAYUTT010000257.1:0-3709 GCA_964447575.1 uncultured Methyloceanibacter sp. | reverse complement strand
GTCTGAAGCTCCTCGAACACGCTGCGATAGTCGGCATAGCCTTGCAGCTCTTCATGCCGATGCCACCAAAAGTCGCCCATAAGGAAGAAGCGGATCCAGGAGAACAGGCAGTCAGTCCAATCTTCCAGGTAGGCGCGGAGCTGTATGCTCGGTCCGGTCAGGTAGACCTTGCCCCCGTCCGATTGGATCTCGACGAGCCGGCCATCGAGGAAGTGATGCTCGGGGCATTCGACGAATACGAAACTCATGCGGTCGTTGCCGGGATGAAGGTCGCGCGGATCGAACAGCTTGAAGTCGAGGCCGCGCAAGCGAACCTCGTCAAGTACGATCAGATGGGGGCGCCCGTCTGCGGGCTCGACCACGGTGAGACCCGCCTCGCGCGCCCGCGCGACCAGCGTCTCCGGATGCGGCCCGATCGCGGTCGATACCAGGATGGGGCCTGCGATCGTCTTGTCGATGACCTCGATATTGGCACGCGGGGGCGCCGTGTGCTCCTCCCCGACAAGGCTGAGGAAGGGGCGTTCGCCCTGGCGAAGATAGCCGTCGCTCAGCCGCGCAAGCCTATGCAGATAGCCGAGCAGCCGATAGCGACTCTTGGGGTCGCGGCAATTGCCTTTCCAGACAAGGTCAACGGAGGGCATGGGCTTTTACAACGTCCTCCGAAAAGGCGCGGGACAAGAAGCGCGGGGCCGCGAAGAAGGAGGCACATTGCCGATGTCCCAGCCCCTTAGCAAGTGGCTCCCGCGAACAGGGTTGCTTGAAGCTTCACCGGAAAGAATAAACGGCGTGGCCTCTCGGCAAGGCCACGCCGTCAACCGGCCATGCAAGCTCCGGGCCTAGGGGCCCCCGGAGCCTTATAGCCGCCTTTGGCTACTTAAGCCTTTAAGCCTTCGCGTGGGCTCCGTGTCCGGAACCGGCCAACATGCCGGCCACCTTCTCGGAGACCCAGCCGAAGATCGCGCCGACAATCATCGACAGGATGATAACCACGACCGGATTGGCCATGGAGGTCGCCGTCAGGCTGCCCGCAGCGTTGCCCATGAGGGTCAACGCGACGACCGAAGCGAACCCGTAAACCTGCGCCGGGATGCTCGAAAAGATTGGAATATTGCCGAGCAAGACCATCACGGCGACGCCCACGCCGACGCAGATTCCGGCCCAAACGGGCAGGCCGATCGTGTCGCCGACGCCGGTCTGGGTCGCGACCCAAAGGGTAATTCCGGCGATGATGGCACCGGCGACATTGCCGAGAATGGCCGATTGCAGACCCGTCTCCTTGCCGCCGCAATGGAAGAAGCAGCCCCACGCGATGAACGCGGCCCAGATCGCCAGCACGCCACCCAGCGGCCCCAGGAAGAGCCAGGTGGCAATGGCGCCAAGCACGCCGACACTAATAGCAAGAGCAGTATTCGCGGACATTTCACCCCCCTTTTGTCGAAAGAGAGCGGGCGGATGCCGCCAAAGGCCGGCAATCCACCGGCTCGAGAAAGAAGCCCATTGTCCTGCCAAGTCGACTCGGCTTCCGGTTGCAACTATAGCCCAAAGTGGTCGCAAACTGAATAAACTTTAGTCTTTTGCCCAAGAAGTGGACGCATTGCTCAGATGTCGGAGCGCGTGCGGCTTGAAAGTCCGCCTGTCCGGGGCCTAGGTAACGGCATAATGGAAAGGGTTCAGGTGATCGGCGGCGGGCTTGCGGGCAGTGAGGCGGCCTGGCAACTCGCGCAGGCCCGGGTGCCCGTCACGCTTCACGAGATGCGGCCCGTGCGCCAGACCGAGGCGCACAAGACCGGCGATCTTGCCGAGCTCGTGTGCTCCAACTCCTTCCGCTCCGACGAATGGGAGACGAACGCCGTCGGCCTCCTCCACGAGGAGATGCGCCGGGCGGGCTCCCTCGTCATGGCCTCGGCCGACAGGCACAAGCTGCCGGCAGGCGGCGCGCTCGCGGTCGACCGCGAGGGCTTCGCGGCAGAGGTTACGGCGGCGTTGGAGGCTCATCCCATGATCGAGATCAGCCGCGACGAGATCGCGGGCGTGCCGCCCGCTGACTGGAGCAGCGTCATCGTGGCAACGGGGCCCCTCACCTCGCCCGCGCTCGCACAAGCCGTCCGGTCGCTCACCGGCGAAGCGGAGCTGGCCTTCTTCGATGCCATCGCCCCCATCGTGCATTTGGAGTCCATCGACATGAGCGTGTGCTGGCGCCAGTCCCGCTACGACAAGGCGGGCCCGGGCGGCTCGGGCGCCGACTACATCAACTGTCCCATGGACAAGGATCAATACGAGGCGTTCATCGACGCGCTGCTCGCTGCCGAAAAGACGGCGTTCAAGGACTTCGAGACCTCGACGCCCTATTTCGAGGGCTGTCTCCCCATCGAGGTCATGGCCGAGCGCGGCTGCGATACGCTCCGGTACGGCCCGATGAAGCCGGTCGGCCTCACCAACCCGAACCGGCCCGAGGCGTGGCTCCACGCGGTGGTGCAGCTTCGCCAGGACAACGCTCTCGGTACGCTGTGGAACATGGTGGGCTTTCAAACCAAGCTGAAGCATGGCGAGCAGGTGCGCGTGTTCCGCATGATCCCCGGGTTGGCGCATGCCGAGTTCGCGCGGCTCGGCGGGCTGCACCGCAACACCTTCCTCAACAGCCCGAAGCTCCTCGACGCGAGCCTTCGTCTGAAAGCCGATCCGCGCCTGCGCTTCGCGGGGCAGATCACCGGCGTCGAAGGTTATGTGGAGTCCGCGGCGATCGGGTTGATCGCCGGGCGCTTCGCCGCGGCGGAGCGGCTCGGGACGCCGCTCTCCCCGCCACCGCCGACCACGGCGTTCGGCGCGCTGCTCGCCCATATCACCGGCGGGCATCTCAGCACGGACGGCGAAGACGCTCCACGGAGCTTCCAACCGATGAACGTGAATTTCGGCCTGTTCCCGCCGGTCACTATCCCGCCCCAGCCGCGCGACTCCAAGAATGCAAAGGGCCCCCGCAGCAGCAAATCGTTCGAGCGGAAGCGCGCAATGGCAAGGCGCGCGCTCGCGGATCTCGACCGCTGGCTGGCAGGCCCTGCGTCTGTCGCGGCGGAATAGCTACCGCGCGCGCATCAGGCGCCATAGGCGATAGAGCGGATTGATCCGCGCGATCTCGTGCAAAGGATCGCGAAGCTTCTCCAACGCGGCGAGATAGGGCTCCACCAGAGCCAAAGGCAGAAAGGCGGTGCGCCCGGCCTGGTCGAGGCCCGTTCCGGTCATGCCTTGGCCGAAGAGGTGGAACTCGGCTTCCTTCAGGGCCGCGCGCGCGTCCGCCCGCATCTCGGCGAGCAAGGCATCGAGGCCTTCGCTCGTTTTGCCGGCGAAGATCGCTTGCGGCGAGGTGCCATGGCGCGCCAGAGACTCCGCCGCAAGGTAGGTGCGGCCCTTGGCGGCGAGCAGCGGCAGGCCGCGCATGACGCGCACGAGCCCGTAGGCGCGGCCCCCCGCCTCAGCCACGACATCGCGCTTCTCTCCTCCGGCGCCGGTGATTTCAGCCGCCAACGCGAACAAGCCGCCGGTCGTGTCGAACAAATAAGCGTCGAGCGTGCGCGTATCGGCCATGACCGCCTCGCCAACATCGAAGGTGCGGGCATCGATCAGCCCGGCTATGCGCGCCCGCGACAAGGGCCGCCGCGCGAGCACGGCGCCGAAGGCGTCTGCCACCGGGTGGCCCACGATCTCGCCAGCCCGC
>CAYUTT010000256.1:0-3718 GCA_964447575.1 uncultured Methyloceanibacter sp. | reverse complement strand
CGAAGCCGCAGATGATGAGGCCGATAACACCGGCATAACCGTGAACCGCCACGGCACCGACGGCGTCATCGATCTTGAAGGTGCGCTCCACCCAGAAGTGCAGCTTGTACATCAAGTAGGTGCCGATGCCGGCAATGACCATGGCCTGGACCGGGTGATAGAGGTCGTTGCCGGCCGAGGCGGTAATGAGGCCGGCAAGACCGCCCGAATAGGTCCAGAACGGATCGCCCTTGGAGACCAGGTACCCAACTAGCAAGCCGCCCGAGAGCGACATCAGGAAGTTCACCGTGATGGCACCAAGTGTGGTGGGCGTGAGGTAGATGGTCGTTGCCGTCCAGGTCTCGCCGGTGATCTGGCCGCCGATGCCCTCGGGAGAGATGATCGGCACGTTGCAGGCGGCGTAGAAGCCCCAGAAGCCGGTGTAGATCAAGAACAGACCGATGGTCACCAGCCAAGGATTGTGCGGGGCGAACACGCGCGGCGTGCCGTCCGCGGCGAAGCGGCCAAGCCGCGGGCCAAGGACGACCAGGACACCGAGTGCGGTACCGCCGGCAATCCCATGGATCACGCCGGACGCATAAGCGTCGTGATAGCCGAGCAGCTTCACCATCCAGCCTTCGGCATGCCAGCCCCAGGCCGCATCGATGATCCAGGTCACCGAGCCGATCATCACGGCGATGATCCAGAAGGCACCCGAGCGGATGCGCTCGATCACCGCACCCGAGACGATCGACGCCGCCGTCCAGGAGAACAGCAGGAAGGCCGCCCAGAACACGCCGGTGATACGGTCGCCGAGATTGGTGCCCATGGTCTCCGAGACCGGCGCGTTCGCCGCAGCCGCCTCGAGCTCGAGCCCGCCGGTGATGAACGGTCCATTGGGGAACGCCCAATAGATCCACCAGCCGAAGAAGAAGAACGTGATGGTGACCAGCGGGATCAGCATCGTGTTCTTCATCAGGGTGTGAAGGTGGTTCCGCCGCCGGCTCGCGCCGACCTCATACATGCAGAAGCCAACATGGATGAGAAACATGATGACGACCGTCACCCAGTAATAGAACTCGGTGAAGACGGTCGTCAGCGCGTCTAAGTTATTGTCCATTGATGTAACCCCCCTAGGTTCATTAACCGCCGGACATTGGTTATGGCTTTAGTCCCGCGGCCTCGATGGATGGATCAGTTCCCTACAAAATCGTCTTCCCCTTTTCCTTACGCAGCGGCCTCGAACGGCCTTCGCGGCAATCGCCTGGCGGCCTATGCGGAGACTTCTCCCCATCGTACCCGGATGCTAGGCGGTGCCCTTCCACTCGTCAACCCAGATGAAATATGCTTTCCTATAAGGAAATATTTGATCGGGCTGATCGAACCGGCGCCGGGGATCGTTTCCCGCGCCTCAATTTGACGAACGGCCCTGCTACAGGGCAGTGAAGCACGATGGGCAAGACCGAGCGCAGACGACTCAAAGCCAAGTTCCTCGACTGGCAATGCCGGCTGAGGCAGGCCGCCATGCGGGAGGGCGGCGGACGCCCCTCGCCTGGAATGCGGCCGCGCGTCCTTGGCGTGCAAGGACAAGAGCTTGCGCCGGCGCTCACCGTGCTGCTCCTGCCCGAGGCGCCCGAGGAAGCCACCGCCTTCTTCCGCTTTCAGGTCATGAAGTCGGTCGACCCGCGCGAGACCTACGACAAGGCGCTGGTCTTTCTTCAAGCCGACTACTTTCAGCATCCCGAGACGTTCAGCGACCGGCTGCTCGCCACGCTGCCGGGCGATTCTCCGCTTGCCGAGGCGCTCATGGCGGCAAAGCGCTGCGAGCTCGACTTCGCTCAAGGGCGCTGGGGGTATCGCCTGCCCTGCAAGGTCAAGGCGCTCAAAGCGGGCAGCGCGGGCCGTGAGGCCGCGATCTGGCATAACCGGGTGTTCAATCCTGCACTGCCCGATACGGTGCATGTCCTTGCTTTCGACCCCGATTGGGCTTCGGCCGAGCTGGCGCCCAGACGCGAGACCCGCGAAACGATGTCCTTCTAAAACTTGCGATAGGCCTTGTTGAGCTCCTTGAGCGGATGGTTCGGCGAGGTCTGGAAGCGGACCAAAAGCTCGCGCGCCAGCATGTCGCGATCCTGTTGATTGTTGGGCAGCTTCATCGATTTGGGGAGGCGTACCCAACCATTGATGTTGCGGTCGAAGATCGCCGGCTGCCCTTCCTCGTAGCCCATGTGAACGTCCTCGAGCCAATTGAGGTCGTCCCAGCCCATGAACTCGATGTACTCCTTCAGGAAGGGCGTCAGGCGCTCATAGTCCGGCAGCAGGTTGACGTCGTAGCGGTAGCCAATGTGCTGGCCGATCACCTTCTCGCGGTCGGTGTCGAGGCCCGCGGCATCTTTCAGATATTTGTCGACGTCGTCTGCAGCTTTCGCCTTCTTAGACGACGCGCCATTCTTCAGGTTCTTGGCCATGCGCCGTCCTCCCTTAGCTCAGCTTGTGATAATTCTCGACGCCGATGGTGAGGTCGGTGCCCGCCAACGGAACTTGCGCCATGGCCGAGGCCTCCATGGTGAGAGCGGCGAGGTCCTCGGGCTCGAGACTGTGAACTGACGTCTTGCCGCAGGCCCGTGCCAGCATCTGCGCCTCCAGCGTCAGCGTGTGCAGGAAATTATAGACGCGCTCGGCCGCCTCGTCGGGGTCGAGCCGCTTCCGAAGCTCCGGGTCTTGGGTTGCGACACCGACCGGGCACCGGCCCGTATGACAGTGATAGCAGTAGCCCGCCGGGACGCCGATCTCGGCCTCGAAATCTGACTCCGGAATCTCCTTGTTGCAGTTGAGTGCCATCATGACCGAGTGGCCGATGGCGATGGCGTCGGCGCCGAGCGCGAGCGCCTTGGCCACGTCGCCGCCGTTGCGGATGCCGCCCGCATAGACGAGAGAGATCTCGCCCCGCTTGCCTAGCTCATCGATGGCGCGGCGCGCTTGACGGATGGCGGCAATGCCGGGAACGCCGGTGTCCTCCGTGGCGATATGGGGACCGGCGCCAGTCGAGCCCTCCATACCGTCGATATAGATGGAATCGGGCCCACACTTCACGGCCATGCGCACGTCATCATAGACGCGCGCAGCGCCCAGCTTGAGCTGGATCGGAATCTCCCAGTTGGTGGCCTCGCGGATTTCCTCGATCTTGAGCGCCAGATCGTCGGGACCGAGCCAGTCCGGATGGCGGGCCGGCGAGCGCTGATCGATGCCGGCCGGCAGCGAGCGCATCTCGGCCACCTGATCGGTGACCTTCTGGCCCATGAGGTGACCGCCGAGACCGACCTTGCAGCCCTGGCCGATGAAGAACTCGCAAGCGTCCGCCAGGCGCAAATGGTGCGGGTTGAAGCCGTAGCGCGACTGAATGCACTGATAGAGCCATTTCGACGAGTAGCGCCGCTCGTCGGGGATCATGCCACCCTCGCCCGAGCACGTCGCCGAGCCCGCCATGGTGGCGCCGCGGGCAAGCGCGATCTTCGCCTCGTAGGACAGCGCGCCAAAGCTCATGCCGGTCACGTAGACCGGAATGTCGAGATCGAGCGGGCGCTTCGCCTTCGGTCCGATCACGGTCTTGGTCTCGCACTTTTCGCGATAGCCCTCGATGACGAAGCGCGTCAGCGTGCCCGGCAGAAAAGTGAGATCGTCCCAGTGGGGAATTTTCTTGAACAGCGAGAAGCCGCGCATGCGGTAGCGGCCTAGCTCG
>CAYUTT010000255.1:0-3723 GCA_964447575.1 uncultured Methyloceanibacter sp. | reverse complement strand
TTCCCGCAGTAATTTTCAACCCGGTTAATTTTTCAAAACTATTATTCGTTTTTAAATATATAAAATCAACACCTTTGCCTTGTTCATCAAAAATCATCCGGCAATACGCGGCGCCATCGGCCATTTTATCGAAAAAAGATTCGTAAAAAGCTTTTGCAACTTGGCGTTTCATTTTTGCCTCCCGGCGGTACTGTTTCCATTGCCGTTTTTAAATTGTTTTTTTAATTCTTCAACTTCGTTCTTAAGCTCAACCATCCTCAATTCCCTCCCGACCATGGTATCGTTCAATTCTTCCAATTCCTTTACCCGTCCGACAAGTTCTTCTGTCCGCGCCGCCACCATATCCTCAAGATTTTTTACGTGTTCGGCCAGCCTATCCTCAAGCTCCTTTTTCTCGGCAACTAACCTGTCAATCCTTTTTTGCGTATTGGACTTATCTTCCTTAAATTCAGGCTCACGCAAAAGTTCTTCAACCTCATCAACTTCTTCGACCCGCCCGCCGCGTTCGCCTGCGCGATGACCGTCTCGGGCTTCTCGCTCTGGCATGGTGCCGTGAACAATGGGGCGCCGCACACGGCGGCCTCGACGGGGAATGGTGCGGTGCCCATCTGGTTCGTGCCCGAGGTGCAGATGACCGCGGCGCTGGCTGACGGTGTACTGACCATCACCGAGCTGGCCGCGCTGCCGGGCCTCCTGGTCGGATACGCCACCCACTTCAACGAGCTGCTCCACCCGGGCCCGCTCCCGCCGGAGCTGGGCGGCGGCGGGCACCCCGTTCCCAAGTTGGTCCTGACCGCGCGTGGCGAGCTCGAGGACGGCCGGAGGTTCAATGTCCACATCACGGGGGTAGCGGACCAGGTGCGAAGCATCAGCATCCGTTTCTGACGGACGGCCAGGGGAGACCGCGGAGGGGTGGCGGAAGGCCGGGCGGACGCCGATCGTCACGGTCTCAGCACACGCTGCTGGGCATCGGCACCCCGAAGCGTGATGCTGGTTGTGTTGGGGCGGCCCGACGTGGGGGTTCGCCTGGCGATCAGGTGGACGGCTGGTTCTGTGGCGTCGTCCAGCAGCAGCAGTGCTGAGCCATGGTCGGCGGCCCCCAGCTTCACGCGAATCGTGCCGTGCTGGTCAATGAGTCGCAACACGACTTCGCCGGCCTCATCTACGTCGAGCCTTGCCCGAATCCGCCCGCGCTCGTCGTGCAACTCGAGCGCGCGCCCACGCAGTACGTCCGCGGACGTCCCGGCTGGTCGTGCTTGCGCTGCTACCAGCAGCAGAATGAGCAGGTTTACCGCCATGAGACCGATCACTGGCCGATGCCACATGGGCGCCTCGCTGTTTGGCTGTATTGAATCTGCCGTCTGCCGCCGTACTCCACTCTTTCGATGCCGCCCTTCACGGGAAGGTTGACGGTCCGCGGTCCGACAGTTCCCCCGGCCGCCATTCCTGACCCCTGCGGTGGCCCATACCCGTACGCTGCCCGTCGGGCCGGCGGGAATGCAGCACGCCGTAAAGCCCCACCCGGCAACACGTTCCCGCCCGGCGTCACGCGGACCTATCACGTTTGATAGACCCCCCCTATCACGCTTGATAGCATTGACACTCGCCGGGCCGCCTCCCATCGTCTGACGACCGGCGCATGTGCGAGGCAGATGCGCACAGGTGGGGTTCCCGATGGCGCGTGCGGGCTGTTGGCGGGCGGTTGAGAGAGTCTCCCGCGGTGGCGCCGGCCGAGCCACCGCGTGGTGGCGCACTTTGATAGTCAGGCACATCGCATTGATGCTTTCATTCGAACACGCGGGTTTCGATATCCAATTGCGCGACGAGCCGACGTACATTCTGCGCTCTGCCGATAACGCGCGTCGCTACGATCGCGAGATCCAGCTGTGTGACGGACGCGACTTCTACTCCAGGCACGGGGTCGTCGTCTCCACTGCGGGAGTGGCCCGCTCGGCTATCCTGCTCGGTTGTGGTGGGTCCACCCTGGTTCATGAACGCTCCGCAGTCGCGGCTGACGACATGCTCTACGTGGCCTGCGGAGACTCGGTCTGCGCCTTGCGGCTTCCGGATCTGCTTCCGGCGTGGGTTGCCAGAGTGGATAGCGCGACTTGCTACGGGGTGTATCTGCTGCCGGATGGTGCCGGACTCATTTCACACGGTGAGCTGACGATCGCACGGCTGTCGCTGGATGGCCGCCTGATGTGGAGCTCCAAACGGCGCGCGATTTTCACCGGAGACTTCACGGTACTGAACGATCGGGCACGAGCCGTGGACTGGGAGGGCGCCACGTTCGAGTTCGCGCTCGCGGATGGCCGGTCGCTACCGGTGAGTGCCTGATCGAGACGGACACGTTCGGCGTCGCCACCGACCTGGCGCGACGTGACCGAGCGTCTGGCCAGGCGTTCTCGCAGACATGGAAGGTTCGATGACGCTCTGCAATCTCGTCCTGACGCCCATCGTTCTGATCCTCCATACCGTGATCGAGGTCGTGCGAACGATCACCCGGACGGTCTGCGGTTGGGTCAGCTCGGTCATCACCGTCATCAAGACGATCGTGGAGAAGGTCTGCAAGTGGCTGCCGTGGCCGCTCGACAAGCTCTGCGATCTTGTCACGAAGGTGATCGAAGTTGTCGAGACGATCTGGGAGTGGGTCTGCGAAACCCTGTTCGAAACCATCATCGATATCGTTGAAGGGTTCTTCGAGTACATCATCTACATCCTGAAATGGGTATGCTGGATCATCGATTGGGTCATTGTCAGGTGGCTGGACCTCCTGCTCTGTCACCTGGGAGTGCACGGGGAGCGATGCATCCGCGTGTGCCTGAAAATCCTCACGGACCGGGACGGGAACGCGAGCACGACGCGGGAACGCGCCCTGGAGATGATCGCCGAATCGAATGAGCTGCTTCGTCAATGTGACGTGACATTGCTGGTGACGAGTGTCGAATTCATCGAGAAGCCCGACCTGATGGACAACGTCCCGTGCGGGTTTGGCTCGCTCTTCCACAAGGCATTTGCGTGGTTCTCCAGTCATGCGTGCGACTGTTGCTCGAGCATGACGATCTACTACATCCGAACGATCGACGGCGGGGCGCGCGGCTGCGCCATCCCGTTCACCAGTTGGATCCTGGTGGCTGTCAACAGCATCATCGACACGGCGACGATCGTCCACGAAATCGGGCACCAGGCGGCCCTGACTCATTCCAGCGACAAGACGACCGTGATGGCGACGACATCCGGGACCCCACCCCGCACCAGGATCACCAGGGGACAATGCTGCATGATCCGGACGGCCAGTTTCACGTCCTCGTGCATGCGGGAGCGGTCCGTCAGTGTCGTCGCGCGACCCGCGACCGTCCACCCGCCCGCGCACGGGGAACCCGAAGGGTAAGGAGAACTGTCGGTCATCAACCTGGGCTTCGGACCGGCGATTCCGACGGTGACCCTGCGGGTCGAGTTCTGATGGTTCACGGGGTTGCAGGGGCTGGCCGCATTGGCTGGAGGGGACGGGACCGGGTAGACTACCGGGATGGCCATCCCCTCTTCCCTTCCCGACGCGGGACCCGATGACGACGTGCGCCAGCTCGAGCGGCTGGCGGTGGCGGTGGCCGACCTCCGGGCGCAGGTGGCCCGGCGGATCGTGGGCCAGCAGGAGGTCGTGGACGGGGTGCTGACGGCGCTCCTGGCGGGGGGGCATGCCCTGCTGGTGGGGGTGCCGGGGCT
>CAYUTT010000254.1:0-3724 GCA_964447575.1 uncultured Methyloceanibacter sp. | reverse complement strand
AGGCTTTGAAGCTTTCGAGGGCCGCCTCGCCTTGCGCCTTCACGCCTTGCAGCACGTCGGTCATATCGGCGAAGCCCACGTCGGCGCCATAGAGCGGCAGGAGCGCCTTGGGCGCAAAGGCCACGCCGATGAGATAAGCCTCCTGCTCCTTGGCAAGCGCCACGGCGAAGGCCACGCGCGCCTTCGATGCTTCCGTCCCGTCGACATAGACGATGATGTCGTTGAAACTCATTTCGCAGCACTCCGTGCCCGGATCATAACCTCCCCTCCGCCTGCCTGGTATCGCCGTTGGCGCGTTATGCAGGGCCTTGCGGCACCATTTGAGGGGCCGGATTCAGGGTCACGGAGCTTTGAACAGCCGTGACAAAATGGGGCTCGAAAACGGGACTAGGCTTCGCCTGTGGCCCTCCGCCACGATCGATTCACGTACAGGAGAGGAACATGAAGCTGAACCAGAAGTCCGGCACGACGATAGCCATGACCGCCGCGGCCCTGCTCATTTCGGGCGCCTTGGCGGGCGGAGCCATGGCCGCCGGCGGCACGGAAGGAAAGTGCTTCGGCGTGAACAGCTGCAAGGGCCAGGGCGCCTGCAAGACCGCCCAGAACGACTGCAAGGGCCACAACGCCTGCAAGGGCCAAGGCTTTGTGGTCATGACGGACACTGAGTGCGCCGAAATGGGCGGCCAGTTCGAAGGCTAAGCCACAAGATGCCGTGGACCGGCCGCGACGAGCGGCCGGTCTCCAACCAGCTCCCAGGGAGCGCACCATGAGCGATCATAAGCCCCCATATCTCGGCTTCGGGTTGGGGCTTCGTCCCCAGCACTACGGGGAGATCCTCTCGGGCAATCCCCACATCGACTGGTTCGAGGTCATCTCCGAGAACTACATGATCCCGGGCGGTCAGCCGCTCCATATCCTCGATCAGATCCGCGAGCGGTACCCCGTCGTGATGCACGGCGTGTCCCTGTCCATCGCCTCCACCGCGCCCCTGGACATGGACTATCTCGGCGCGCTGAAGACGCTCGCCAGCCGCGTCGAGCCGAAATGGATCTCGGACCATCTGTGCTGGACCGGCGTGCATGGCGTGAATCTGCACGACCTGCTGCCCATTCCCTATACGCAGGAAGCGCTCGACCATGTGGTCGATCGCGTCGGCCAGGTGCAGGATTTCCTGGGGCGCCGGCTCACGCTCGAGAACGTGTCGAGCTATGTCACCTTCGGCCAGTCCGAGATGAGCGAATGGGAGTTCGTCTCCGAGGTGGCGAAGCGCGCCGATTGCTGGCTGCTGTTCGACGTGAACAACGTCTATGTCAGTGCCTTCAACCATGGTTTCTCGACCGGCGACTTCCTGCACGGCGTTCCGCACGACCGCGTGGTCCAGTTTCATGTGGCTGGACACAGCCACGAGGAGAGCCACATCATCGACACCCACGATCATCCCGTGTGCGAAGAGGTCTGGGACTTCTACCGCGAGGCGGTGGCCCATTTCGGCCCGGTGTCCACCATGATCGAGCGCGACGACAACATCCCGCCGCTTGCCGAGGTGGTCGCCGAGCTCGAGGTTGCCCGCAAGATCGCCCGCGAGGTCGCGGAAGGCGCACAATTGACGGCGGCGGAATGACGAGTCTCAAGGAGCTCCAGGCGCGTTTCCAGGCTGGCATTCTCGCCGGCGACGATACGATCCTGCGCGAGGTCGAGGACAGCGCGCGTGAACAGCGCGGCGTCCTGTTCGGCGTCTACCGGAATGCCTATGTGACAAGGCTCGCCGAGATCCTCCGCAACGACTACGAGCTGACGCACACATATCTCGGCGATGCGGGCTTCGCCAAGCTGGCGACGGCTTACATTGCCGCGAACCCGTCCGACCAGCGGAATGCCCGCTGGTTCGGCCGTCATCTGCCAGACTTCGCGCGCGACACCGCGCCCTTCGCCAACCATCCCGAGGTCGCCGAGCTCGTCAGGCTGGAGAAAGCGCTGGGCGATGCCTTCGACGGGCCCGAGGCAGCGCCGATCGCCTTTGACATGCTGGCAGCGCTCCCGGCAGAGGACTGGCCCTACCTCACGTTCCAGCCGAACCCTACCGCCATTCGCCTCACATTCGCGACCAACGCAGCGGATGTCTGGTCGGCCCTGAAAGCCGAAACCGCGCCACCCAAGCCCTCACGCCTACCAGAGCCGCAAGCCCTGGTCGTCTGGCGCGAGGGGTTCATGGCGCGCTTCAGGTACGTCGAAGCGGAGGAAGCCATGATGTGGGACGAGGCCGCGAAAGGCGTCCGTTTCGGCGCCTTATGCGAGATGGTGGCCGCCTTCGCCGGCGAGGACGGCGCCGAGCGACGCGCAGCCACCTATCTCAGTCACTGGGTGGGCACGGGGCTCCTGGCGGGCTGCCGGGTCGAGCGTCGTTAGGCGCCGGAGCGCAGTCTGGCGCGCCCTCGTCCGGCCCGGGGAACAGAGCGTCCGTCCGTCCCGTCAGCCAATAGGCAAGCAGGCCCGCCCATTCCCGCGTGGCCACGTCCACCCGCCGCAAGCCCTCCGAGACCTTGTCGAATGGGCGCGTGAGATCGGCCTTTCCTCGGGTGCGGTAGTCCACCGGCCACGGCTCCACGTAGAAGCCTGCCTGGCGGAAGGCCCCCATGGCGCGGGGCATATGATAGGCCGAGGTGATCAAGAGCCAGCGCTTGGTCAGATCGAGCTCGCCGCGCGCCGTCAGCTCCTTCTTCAAGTAGACCGCGTTCTCATAGGTATCCCGCGCATCCGATTCCAGGATCAGGCGGTCGCGGTCGACACCAAGCTGGGTGAGCAGCGCCGCCGCCCCCTCCGCCTCGCTGTCTGACTTGTAGAGAATGCCCGCATCGCCGCCGGAGAAGGCGACCTTGGCTTGCGGAAACTTGTGCGCGAGGATCGCGCCTTCGAGCAGCCGCTCGCCCGCCTCGTTAAGCGTCGGGGCTTTGCGCGCGCTGCCGACCAGCCTGTCCTCCGCGCCACCGAGAATGACGAGGCCGGTGGGCGGTGGCAGCCGATCGAGGTCGTCGCGCGGGAAGCGATCCTCGAGCGGCAGGATCAGCGCGTTGCCAAGCGGCGACAAACCGACCACCAGGAGCAGAATCGCGCCGACGGTCACGAAGCGCCGGCCCCAGCGCGCCCAACCGGTCCAGATCAGAATCGCGCCATAACCGATCAAGAGTGCGATCAGCGTGGACGGCTGCAGCACGAACCACACTGCTTTGGCGAGATAGAAGAACATCGAGGCTCCCGTCACCGTCTACATGAGCCACAAAGTGGCCATACCGAGAAAGGCGAAGAATCCGACGACGTCGGTAACGGTGGTCACGAACACGCCGGAGGCCACTGCGGGGTCGATGCCGAGGAAATTAAGCGTGAGCGGGATCATGATACCGGCGAGCGCAGCCACGAAAAAGTTCACAATCATGGCTGCCGCGATCACCAGCCCGAGTCCGTCGCTACCGAACCAGAAATAAACCACGGTCCCCAACAAAAAGGCGAAGACGAAGCCGTTTAAGAGCCCGACCACCGTCTCCCGCCCAATGACGCGGTAGGCATTGGCCGAGCTCAGATCCTTCGTGGCCAGAGCCCTGACCGTTACCGTCATGGTTTGCGTCCCGGCATTGCCGCCCATCGAAGCGGTAATCGGCATCAAGACGGCGAGCGCGACCATCTGGTCGATCGTGGCATCGAACAGACTGATGACCGAAGCGGCAAGGAG
>CAYUTT010000253.1:0-3756 GCA_964447575.1 uncultured Methyloceanibacter sp. | reverse complement strand
CGCAGGCGGCGCCATCGGAGCGGCGGCTTGCGGCGCAGCAGGGGGCGCCGCAGGCTGGGGCTGGGCAGCCGGAGTCTCCGGACTAACCGGATGCGCCTGCCAGACGTGACCGCATTTCGCGCAGCGAACCTTGCGGCCCTCTGGCGGAAATTCAGCTTTGATCTGGTAACGGGTTCCGCAAGCCGGACAGATAATCAATGTTGCCATTTGAAATGCCGCATTCGTCCACTACGCGACGAAGATGTGGACCCCCCATGCCATTGCCCAATTCCATTGATACCGGACGGCGAGTTCAGCATAAAGGGCCCGTGGTGGGCAATGTTAAGAGGCACAAGGAACACGGGTGATTCGCTTTGACAATGTCGGGCTTCGCTACGGCTCAGGCCCGGAAATCTTGCGCGATGTCACCTTTCACGTGCTTCCGGGGTCCTTTCACTTCCTGACCGGACCCTCGGGGGCCGGAAAGACCTCGCTTTTGCGCCTTCTTTTCATGTCGATCAAGCCGACGCGTGGGCTGATCTTCGTGTTCGGGGAGAATCTGGCCGATCTGCCCCCTGCCGGCCGGGCGGCGCTCCGCCGCCGGATCGGCATCGTTTTCCAGGATTTCCGCCTGCTCGAGCATCTCACCACCTGGGAGAACGTGGCGCTGCCCTTGCGGGTCATGGGCAAAAGGGAGAGCGACTATGCCGACGACGTGACCGACCTCCTCCATTGGGTCGGGCTCGGCAACCGCATCCACGCCTACCCCGAAACCCTCTCCGGCGGCGAGAAGCAGCGCGCGGCCATCGCCCGCGCCGTGATCGGCCGACCCGAGTTGCTGCTCGCCGACGAGCCCACGGGCAATGTCGATCCGGCCATCGGCAACCGCCTGCTCCGGCTCTTCGTCGAGCTGAACCGGCTCGGCACCTCGGTCATTATTGCGACCCACGACTACGCTCTCATGGAGCAACTTGAGGCACCCCGCCTCATGCTACAGGCCGGCCAATTGCAGAAGAGCAACCCGTGACGGTCCTCAACGACATCCGGGACTATCCCTGGACGAGCCTGATCGCCGGCATCCTGCCCGCGCGCCTCACCGCGCGCCTGCCCCGGCGTTTCCAGGCGACCACCTCTCAGATCGTGCCCTCCGCCTCCATTGCCGGCAACGCGCTGACCGTGGTGATCGCCATCATGAGCTTCCTCGCCTGCCTCACCGCGGGCGGCGTCTATATGGTCAACCAGTCGGCGAATGCCTGGGTCGACGACATCGCGAGCGAGATCACCATCGAGCTCGATCCCATCGACACCGCCGACATCGAGAAGAAGATGACCTTGGTCTCGCTCTTCCTCGCCAAACAGAAGGGCGTCACCCGCGTGAAGCCGCTCACCGCCGACGACTCGGCCAGGCTGCTCGAGCCGTGGCTAGGCTCGACCGCGGCGCTCTCGGCCCTCCCGGTGCCCCGCCTCATCGCGGTGGAGATCGACCGTTCGAACCCGCCGGACATCGACCTCATCAAGTCGGCGCTCTCGGAGAACTTCGAGGGCGTGACCCTCGACGACCACCGCCGCTGGCAGGCGGAGATCCGCCTCATCACCCGCTCGACCGCGCTCGGCGGCATCGCCGTGCTCGGGCTCGTCGCCGCCGCCACCATCGCCGTGATCGTCTCCGCGACACGCAGCGCCATGGCCTCCAACCGTGGGATCATCGAGGTTCTGCATTTCGTCGGCGCCAGCGAGCGCTTCATCGCCAGCGAGTTCGCCCGCCACTTCTTGGGGCTCGGCGTCCGCGCCGGGCTCGTGGGCGCCTTGGCCGCGGCGATCGCCTTTTTTCTCTTGCCCTTCATGATGTATCTGCTCGGGGGCGGCATCGTCACCGAGGCCGAGACACGGCGCCTGCTCGGCTCTGGCGAGCTCGATCTCGGCGGCTATTTTCTTCTGGTGCTGGTCGTGGTGGTCGTGGCGGCACTGTGTATGATCACCTCGCGGCTCGGCGTAAGCCGCGTCCTGAAATCCTACGCCTGACCTAGAGCACATGCCCGGCAAAGCCGATTTCGCGGATCGGCGATTTTCCCTATTCTTCGCCGCGCCGGGCAAGTTCGGAGCAAATGGTGACGGAGGAAGTACAAGAGCAGGAGCAGGCGCTGAGCCGCCCGCGCCATTTCCGCCGTTTCGGCGGCTTCGTGGGGAGCATACGCCTCCTGTTCGACGGGGCGATCCTGCTCCTCGTGATGCTCATTATCGGCTTCATCGTATTTGCTAATGGCGTGGACCGCGAGCGCAGCGAGCCGGCCCCCGCCGACGGCATCACCGTGCTCACGGGCGGCGTCTCGCGCATCGATGAGGCCATGCGCCTTCTGGCGGGCGGCAAGGCCAAGCGCGTGCTGATCACCGGCGTCGGTCGCGGCACCACCAAAGAGCAGCTAAAAAAACTTGCGGGCGAGGGCGATCAATACTTTTCGTGCTGCGTCGACGTGGACAAGGAAGCGCGCAACACGATCGACAATGCGACCGAGACCGCTCAATGGGTGGCGCTGCATGGTTACAGCTCGGTCATCGTCGTTACCTCGAACTACCACATGCCGCGCGCATTCGCCGAGCTCGCGCGTGCCATGCCGGGCGTGACGCTGATCCCTTATTCGGTAGTGGACAACAACGTGCAGGTGGAGCGCTGGTGGTACTTTCCCGGCACCACCAAGCTGCTCCTCTCCGAGTACCTGAAATACCTGCCGGCGCTCAGCCGGCTGTGGGCCACCAATCTCGTGCGCATGATCGTGCCCGCGACCTCGGTGCCCCCTGCGGACGAGCTGGAGCCGTAGAGCCTCGATGCTCCGCTCCATTCTCTTCGGCGTGCTGTTCTACGTCACGACGGCGCTGTTCGTGGTGCTCGGCAGCCCGCTTCTCTTCGCGCCGCGTCGCTGGGTCATGGCGGCCTTGAGGGTCCATACGCGCACCGAACTATGGCTGCTCAAGCATATCGTGGGACTGGATTTCGAGGTGCGCGGCCTCGACAGGCTGCCGAAGAGTCCCTTCCTCGTCGCCTCGAAGCATCAATCCGCGTGGGAGACCTTCGCGCTCATCCCGCTCTTCCGCGATCCCGCACTCCTCATGAAGCGCGAGCTGTTCTGGATCCCGTTCCACGGCTGGTTCTCGTACAAGTTCCAGATGATCCCCGTGGACCGGGAAGCGGGACCCAAGGCGCTGCGCCGTATGCTGCGCGCGGCCGAGAAGCGCATCGCCGACGGACGCGAGATCATCATCTTTCCCGAAGGCACCCGCCGCCCTCCCGGCGCCGCGCCCGACTACAAGACGGGAATCGTCCTGCTTTACACCTCGCTCAAAGTGCCGTGCGTGCCGGTCGCCCTCAACTCGGGCTATTTCTGGCCGCGCCGGAGCTGGAGGCGAAAGCCGGGCACGGTGGTGGTGGAGATCCTCGATCCCATCCCGCCGGGGCTGCCGAAGGCCGCGTTCTTGAGCCGACTCGAGGCGGCCATCGAACCCGCCTCGGCCCGGCTCCTGGCGGAGGCCGAATCCGCCCAGAAAAAGCCGTTAACACCTTGTTAACACTTAAAAGCTTGACGCACCGCCGAGCTAAGTTCATCATTTGTTCCGTCGAGATTCGTGATTGGTGGCGTCTTGAATTTGTCATCGGTCAACCCATTTCAGGTAAGATCGCGACTGGTTAACGAGCCGGGATACTTTTTCGATGTGGACGAGCCAAGCCGACGCCGCTGAGACTGCCCTTTCCGGGCCGGCCGACGAGCCTGCGCTGGTCTGCGC
>CAYUTT010000252.1:0-3757 GCA_964447575.1 uncultured Methyloceanibacter sp. | reverse complement strand
GTGACCCAGTCGATGAGCATTCAGAGATCCCAGTCAGTTGCTTCGGTGCCGAGTCAGGGCGCGACAGCACAGTACGCTAGATTGATGGGCGGTCGCAGCCCCGGTTGATAGAGGCCGGTGATTTTGACAGGCTTGCGTAGGGCAAAGGCGAGGCGGAATCCACGATGGCGAGAAGGATACTGGTAGCAACTGACTTCTCCACGCGGTCCGACCGCGCTTTGCGGCGCGGCATATTGTTGGCGCGCCAGGCATCGGCGGAACTCATTTTGATTCATGTCATCGACGACGATCAGCCCCGGCGCTTGGTTGAGCTGCAGGAGCAAGCCGCATCTGCGCTTCTCCAAGAGCTCGCCCTCGCGGTGCGCGACGGCGACGGGATTCCTTGCGAAACCCGCGTGAGCCTCGGATGTCCGTTCGAGGGGATCGTCCGGGCCGCGGAGGAGCTTAGTGCCGATCTCATCGTGATCGGCCCTCACCGGCGGCAGGTGCTGCGCGACAATTTTCTCGGCACGACGGCCGAGCGCACGATCCGTGAGATCCTCTCACCGGTCATCATGGCGAACGGGGTTCCGGCGGGACCCTATCGCTCTGTTCTGATTGCAACGGACTTCTCCGAGTGTTCCGCAAGGGCCGCGGAGACCGCCAAGGCTTTGGGCTTGTTGGAGCAGGCAAACGTCCTTGTGCTTCATGTCCTGGATACGCCGGGCGAAGGACCGATCGTACGGGCCGCGATGAGCATGCGGGAATGGGAGAACCGGCTTGCGGAGGAGTACGAGAGAGCCTCGCAGGAGCTCGAGCGCTTCATGCGGAAGGCCGGCCTCGTCGCGGCACGCCAAGTGGCCGAGCTGAGTGAAGAGTCCACCGCGATGGCCATCGAAAAGTGTGCGAAGGCCGCAAACGCGGATCTTGTGGTTCTTGGCACGCACGGGCGCACGGGTTTGGAGAAGTGGATGCTTGGGAGCGTCGCCGAGAGCGTGTTGCGGACGGCCGATATGGACGTGCTCGCCGTCCCGCCTGCGGGCCGGGTCGCGTGGGATTAGCGACCGGCCCCGGGTAGACTGCGGCTACTTCAGCATCGCATCATTTCCGCCGGGGGCTCTTGCCGTATCCGCCCCCGGTAGGCGTCTTGATGACGATCGCTTCGCCCGCTTCGATCACCGTCTGGTCCGCGCCTCTAAGACGTTCCAAATGGCCCGACTTCCGGCGCACCCAGTTCTCTCCGGTCTGGCCGGGCTCGCCCCCCTTCGAGCCGAACGGCTGGGCCTTCCGAAAGCCGGAAAGAATCGCGCAGTCCATCCGCTCCAAGAATCGGATCGCACGCAGCGTGCCGTCGCCCGCGTGCCATTCGCCCTTGCCGCCCGAGCCGCGCACGACCTCGAAGCGCTCGAGCAGCACGGGGTAGCGCAGCTCCAAGACCTCGGGGTCGGTGAGACGCGAATTGGTCATATGCGTCTGCACCGCCGCCACGCCGTCGAAGCCGGGTCCCGCCGGCGCGCCGGAGCAAATCGTCTCGTAGTATTGAAACTCCGCATTGCCGAAGGTGAGGTTGTTCATCGTGCCTTGGGCGGAGCCCAGCGCTCCAAGCGCCCCGTAGAGACAATTGACGATGGTCTGGCTCGTTTCGACGTTACCGCCTGCGACCGGCGCGGGGTAGGCCGGTTTGAGCAGTGAGCCCTTCGGCACCACGATCTTGATGTGCCGCAGGCAGCCGGCGTTGAGCGGAATATCCTGGTCCACCAGCGTACGAAACACGTAAAGCACGCAAGCCCGCGTGATGGGCTCAGGCGCGTTGAACGTGTTCGCCGTCTGCGCGCTGGTGCCGGTGAAGTCGACAACAGCCTTTTTCGTCTTCTTGTCGATGGTGATGGCAACCTTGATGACGCTTCCCTGGTCGGTCTCGACCTCGAAGCGCGAGCTCTTGAGCTTGCCGATGACCGCGCGCACCGCTTCCGCCGCGTTATCCTGCACATGGGCCATATAGGCCTTCACCGTGGGAAGACCGTAGGAGCGCACCATCTTGCGCAGCTCGATCGCGCCCTTCTCGTTCGCGGCGACCTGCGCCTTTAAATCGGCGATGTTCTGCGCGGGATTGCGTACGGGGTGGGGAGCCTCGGTGAGAAGCGCACGCACGGCGTCCTCGCGGAAGCGGCCCTTTTCCACGAGCTTGAACGGGTCGATATAGACGCCTTCCTCCTCGATGGTCTTGGCCTTGGGGCTCATGGAGCCTGGCGCGATGCCGCCGATATCGGCGTGATGGCCACGCGCGGCCACGAAGAACAGGAGATCGGGGCTGTTCTCGGCGAAGACCGGCGTGACCACGGTGATGTCGGGAAGGTGCGTGCCACCGTTGTAAGGCGCGTTCAGCATCCACACCTCGCCGGGTCTCAGCGTGTCGCCGACCTCGCGCAGGATCGTCTCCACGCTCCGGTCCATGGAGCCCAAATGCACGGGGATGTGCGGCGCATTGGCGATCAGGCGTCCGCGCGCGTCGAAGATCGCGCAAGAGAAGTCGAGCCGTTCTTTGATATTCACCGACCGCGCCGTGTTCTGCAGCGCATAGCCCATCTGCTCGGCCACCGACACGAACAGATTGTTGAACACTTCGAGCATCACGGGATCGGCCTTCTTTCCGACCTTCGCCTCGGTCTTCTTGACGACGCGCGTGAGCAAGAGGTGGTTCTTGGCCGTCACCTCGGCCTGCCAACCCGGCTCAACCACCACCGTCTGATGATCTTCGATGATGAGAGCCGGTCCGACTATAACGCTGCCCTGGGCGAGGCTCATGCGCTGGTAGACCGGCGCGTGGTGCCAAATGTTCTGAGTGAAGATATCGGCGCGCGTGTGTGGCGAGGGCGCCGGCCTCTCCGCAACATCGGCAACGTCATGTTCGGCGATAAGCGCGCCGCCGCCCGTTGCCTCGACCTCGATCGCCTCGATCTCGATGTCCTTCTCCGGGCTGATGAAGCCGAAGCGCTGCTGATGCGCCATCTCGAATCGGGCGCGCATGCCCGCTAGCGAGCCGGCGGGAATGGATAGCGCGCTGTCGGTCCCCTCGTAACGGAGATGCGCCTGTGCCGTGATGCGAACGGACGCCGGTTCCACCCCCTGGCTCGTCAGCTCCTCGCGAACTTGCGCTTCGAGCGGCGCGCGGATCTCGCCGAGCGTGACGAGCCCCGCCTCGTCGAACCGCGCCAGCACGGCTTGCGTGCGCGTGGCGCGCAAGGACGCGAGCCCCATGCCGTAGGCCGACAAAACACCTGACAGCGGATGCAGCAGGACGCGCTTGATGCCGAGCGCGTCCGCGACGAGGCAGGCATGTTGCCCGCCGGCCCCACCGAACGAGTTCATCACATAGTCGGAGACGTCGTAACCGCGCTGCACGGAGATTGTCTTGATGGCGTTCGCCATATTGGCCACGGCGATCTTGATGAAGCCGTCGGCGATTTCCTCCGGCGTCCGTCCGTCGCCAAGCTTGCGCGCGAGAGCCTTGAACGCCCTTGCCACAGCGGGCCGATCCAGGGGTTGGTTCTGTCCAGGACCGAAGATGTGCGGGAAGAATTCGGGCTGGAGCTTGCCGGTCATGACGTTTGCGTCGGTGACCGTGAGCGGGCCGCCGCGCCGGTAAGCCAGCGGTCCGGGATCGGCGCCTGCGGAGTCGGGCCCCACGCGGAACCGCGCCTCGTCGTAGTGCAGGATCGACCCACCGCCCGCCGCCACCGTATGGATCAGCATCATCGGCGCGCGCACCCGCGCCCCG
>CAYUTT010000251.1:0-3781 GCA_964447575.1 uncultured Methyloceanibacter sp. | reverse complement strand
CTTGTCGGCTTCGAGAAGTCCGGCCATTTCTTCTTCAATCCGCCCCTGGGCCGGGGGTATGATGACGGCTTGGTAGCCGCGCTCGCCGTGCTCGACATGCTCGATCGCAACCCCGACAAGACCCTCCAAGAGCTAAAGGATGCCCTGCCGCGCACCTGGCAGTCGCCGACCATGTCGCCCCATTGCGCCGACGAGGTGAAGTACGATGTCGTCGACCGCGTGGTGAAGCACTTCGAGGAAGTCGCGGCAAACGGCGGCAAGCTCGCCGGCCAGAATATTCGCGAGCTGATCACCGTGAACGGCATCAGAATCGTGCTCGACGACGGAACCTGGGGGCTCGTGCGCGCTTCATCCAACAAGCCTGAGCTCGTGGTCGTGGTGGAAAGTCCGACCTCCGAGGCAAACATGCGCGCCATCTTCGCCGAGATCGATGCCGAACTCGCCAAGCAGCCTGAAGTCGGGGAGTACAATCAGAAGATCTAGGGAGGTCGAAATGCGCAAGAACGCAATAGAACCGTCAGATCTCTGTCGCAAATCTGCAATCCGAATCTGCTTCCTTGCGCGCCTGTCATGATCGATCTCGACTATACAAGCGTTGTCTTCGCAGCAGGCCTGATCGTTGGCGCGACGCTCAACCTCCTCCTGCTCCGTACCCTTCTCGCTCCGCCCTTCCGCATCTGGCCGGCGCCCGAGCCGGGAAGCTGGCAGAGCCTCACCTTTTGGGGACTGTTTCGCGGCGGCATGGTGCTGACCTTCGTCGTCGCTGTCTTGGATTGGAATAGCGCGGGTCTTGTCGACTTGAGTCGGCTCGTCGTCGGCGTGCCGCTGTTCCTTGTTGGCTTCGGCATCACCGTGCTCGGATATTTCAACCTCGGCCTCGGCAATACCTATTGCGGAGCCGACGGGCTGGTGAGCCACGGGCTCTACCGGTTCAGCCGCAATCCGCAATACGCGTCGTCCATCCTGGGACTGGTCGGTCTCGTCATTTGCGCCAACTCCTGGTTCACGCTGCCTCTGGCCCTTTTTATGATCGGCGCGTATGTGCTGATGGCGCTCGTCGAGGAAGCCTGGCTCGACCAGCATTACGGTGCTTCCTACAAGGAGTATTGTGCGCGCACGGCGCGTTTCTTCGACGCGCAAGGGCTGATCCTTGCGGTAATTGAGAAGAAGCAGCCTTCGCGCCGGATCGGCTGATCGAGTTCCTACTCCGCGGCGACCGCGTGACGTCCGCCGCCCACGACGATGTCACGTGCCTGTTCCAGCACCGCGATGCCGGCGCCTTCTAAATGAGCGTTCTCGGCGAGATGGCGGCGGAAGGCCCGAGCGCGCGGCTGCCCATGAAACAGCCCGAGGACATGCCGCGTCATGGCATTGAGCCGCACGCCGCGAGAAAGCTGATCTCCGACATAGAGCATGAAACGGTCGAGGACCTGCATTCGCGTGGGCGACGGCGCGTGCGAGCCGTAGAGCGCGCGGTCCACCTCCGCGAGCAAATAGGGGTCGGCATAGGCAGCGCGGCCAAGCATCACGCCGTCGACCGCCTCAAGATGCGGCATCGCCTCCGCGAAAGAAGCAATCCCGCCATTGATAACGATCTCGAGATCCGGGCGCCGCGCCTTCAGGCGATGCACGCGGCTGTGATCGAGCGGCGGCACGTCACGGTTTTCCTTGGGACTCAAACCGTCGAGCCAGGCTTTCCGCGCATGGACGATAAACGTCCCGCAACCCGCGTCGGCAACCGTGTCGATGAACCCATCGAGGCTCTCATCCGCGTCCTGGTCATCGATGCCGATGCGACATTTCACGGTGATGGGAACGGAGGCAGCGGCGCCCATGGCCGCGACGCAGTCCGCCACCAGCGCCGGCTCCGCCATGAGGCAAGCGCCGAAGCGTCCCGACTGCACCCGGTCCGAAGGACAGCCGATATTGAGATTGATCTCGTCGTAGCCGTAAGCGGCGCCGATGCGCGCCGCCTCGCCGAGCTTCTTTGGATCGCTGCCGCCGAGCTGTAGGCCAACCGGATGCTCCGCCGCGTCGAAGCCAAGCACGCGATCGCGGTCGCCGTGGAGCACAGCGTCCGCCGTCACCATCTCCGTATAGAGGAACGCACGCGCCGAAATCAGCCGCAGGAAATAGCGGCAGTGGCGGTCGGTCCACTCCATCATAGGCGCGACACAGAAGCGGTGTAACTCTGGTTTCAACGGCTCATGCTCTCGAGGAGAATACGGGCCTGAACATGGCGCCCGCGGGCAGCGGACGCAAGGCGTCGCTACTCGTACCGCTCGCCCCAGGCATAGAGCGCCTTCAGCACCGGACCGAGGGCCTTTCCCTTGTCCGTGAGGAGGTACTCGTAGCGCGGCGGATGGGCCTCATAGAGCCGCGTGGCAATTACGCCCTTGGCCTCGAGCGCCTTGAGCCGCGCCGACAGCGTGTTCGGCGCGACCCCGGGGAGCCCGGCCTCGAGCTGTTGAAACCGTAAGGGCCCTTTGCGGAACAGGTCGCGCAGGATGAGCAGCGACCATTTCTCGCCGATCACCTCCAACGCCCGCGCCACCGGACAATCTTCCTGACCGTAACCGCTTGCCATGCCTACGACTTAGCGATGCGCCTTGTCTTTGTCAAGTAACTAGCTATTGACAAGTGACTAGCTAATTAATAGGTAGTGGGTGCGGGGGCGCTGTCCCCGGCAAGGATCGTCAAATGTCAGTCACCTATTCGGACAGCTATACGCGGAGCTGGAGCCCGGACGGCGAGATCGCCTTCCTTACGCTTCCGGACGGCACGCGCCTCCGCTACCTCAAGACCGGTGCGGGTCCGGCGCTTGTCTTGCTCCACACTTTGAGAACCCAGCTCGACTATTTCCAACGTCTCGTCCCGCTGCTCAAAGACCGGTTCACCGTCTATGTGCCCGACTACCCGGCGCTGGGCTGGTCCGATATCCGGCCGGCGCGAACTACTATGAGCCTAATTTGCGCAGAGCCGTTGTCGCGTTTGTTCAGGGCCTGGATTTCCGCGACGTGACGCTGGTCGGCGAATCCATAGGCGCCACGCTCGCCCTCACCGCCTCGACGGAGCTCGGTAACCGCATCAAGCAGATCGTGGCCCTCAACAGCTATGACTACCCGCAAGGCGTGGAGCGCGCGAGCTTGCTCGCTTCGTTCATCGTCAAGGCCTTGCGAGTCCCAGTTGTCGGCCTCGTCTTCTCCAAGCTGAACAATCCCCTCATCCTTGGTGGCGTCATGAAAGGCGGCTTCTACGATCCCAAGAAGCTCCCTGCTCATTTCGTTCGTGAGCAGCTCCGCAGCGGCAAACGGCCCGGCTATGCGACCGTGGACACGAAATACATGCGTGCCTTGCCGAGCTTCATCGCGGCGCGAAGTCTCTACCCGCGCGTTGAGGTGCCCGTCACACTCGTCTATGGCGAGCATGACTGGTCGAAGCCGGAGGAACGGATGGCGGTGGCGGCACTCCTCCCCGGGAGCAAGCTGATCACTCTCCCGGACACGGGCCACTTCTCGGCTCTCGAACATCCCGAGAAGATCGCGGGCATCGTGCTCGATGCGGTCGCGGCATCGCCGGAAGCGCCGAAATTGCGGAGCGTCTCATGAGGCTGGAAGACCACCCCACGGTCAAGGCGCTCGGGCCGGTGCGCCCCGGCCCGGCGCCGATCACTGCCGCCGAGCTTCGGCAACTCGCGCTCGATTGTGGCGCTGCGGATGCAGGCCTGGGCTGGCACCTTATGCCAGCTACTCGGAATCTTTTGCCCCGACGCTGGCAACGG
>CAYUTT010000250.1:0-3803 GCA_964447575.1 uncultured Methyloceanibacter sp. | reverse complement strand
GAAGACGATACCCCCTTTGGACCCCCGCCTTATCTTGGCGATCAGGTAGGGCAGGAGGGGGCTGTCCGGCCGCAATTCGTCCTCGCCCCAGGTGAGCGCAAGCGGGAAAAAGTAGCGCTGGGTCCCGTCGTCCCTCAGAGCCACTTCCGCGGTGAGCAGCAGGAAGCTCTCACGGCCGGCTTGCGGCAGTTCGCCGATGCGCTGCGGCGTGGCCGAGGCAATGACGGCGTCTTTCGGCCCGAACCAACGCTGGCGGGCGATATAGCTGGGCAAGAGATCGTAGATGAACCGGTCGATGCGTCCGCGGTCGCCGCGCTGACTCTCGATGAGGTTCCAGCCTTCGCCGAGAATGAGCGTCTCCAGCTCGGGCAGCGACTCCGGCGCTTGCTCCGGCGTCGAGGGTAGCCGCGCGGCGTCGGCGAGATCGAACCAATAGAAGCCGTAAGCGGGGAGCGTCAGCAGATAGGGCAGCGTGCCGATCGGCGGAAACTGGGAGGCGCCGGTCAGCTCCACGGGGACCTTGCCCTTCTGGGCCGACAGGTCGAGCTCGACGGCCTGCGCCGAGCGCGCCAGGTTGAACACGCAGAGCATGACGTCGCCCTCGTGCTCGCGCAAATAGGCGAGCACCTTGCGGTTGGCCGGCCGCAGGAAGGTCATGTTGCCGTTGCCGAAGGCCTGGTGCGACTGGCGCACGGCGATCATGCGCTTGGTCCAGTTGAACAGGGAGTTGGCGTGCTTCTGCTGGGCCTCGACGTTGATGCTCTCGTAGCCGTAGATCGGGTCCATGATCGGCGGCAGGTAGAGCTTCTGCGGATCGGCGCGGGAGAAGCCGCCATTGCGGTCGGCGGACCACTGCATCGGCGTGCGCACGCCGTCGCGGTCGCCGAGATAGAAATTGTCGCCCATGCCGAGCTCGTCGCCGTAATAGAGCACGGGCGTGCCGGGCATCGAGAGCAGGAGCCCAGTCAAGAGCTCAATCTTGCGGCGGTCGTTGTCGAGCAGCGGCGCTAGTCTCCGCCTGATGCCCAGATTGAGCCGTGCGCGGCTGTCCGTGGCGTAGGTCTCCCAGAGATAGTCGCGCTCGGAATCCGTCACCATCTCGAGCGTCAGCTCGTCGTGATTGCGCAGGAAGATCGCCCATTGGCAGTCCTCGGGGATCGGCGGCGTCTGGCTGATGATGTCGGTGACGGGGTAGCGGTCCTCGCGGGCAAGGCTCATGAAGATGCGCGGCATCAGCGGGAAGTGGAACGCCATGTGGCATTCGTCGCCCCTACCGAAATAGGGGCGCGTGTCCTCGGGCCATTGGTTCGCCTCGGCCAGCAGCATGCGGTCCGGATAGCGCTTGTCGATCTCCGCGCGGATCTTCTTCAGGATCTCATGGGTCTCAGGCAGATTCTCGTTGTTGGTGCCCTCGCGCTCGACGAGATAGGGCACCGCGTCGAGGCGCAGTCCGTCGACGCCCATGTCGAGCCAAAAGCGCAGCGCGCGCAAGATGTCGGCGAGGACGCGCGGGTTGTCGTAGTTGAGGTCCGGCTGGTGCGAGTAGAAGCGGTGCCAGAAATAAGCCTGCGCCACTGGGTCCCAAGTCCAGTTCGAGGTCTCCGTATCCAGGAAGATGATGCGCGTGCCGGGATATTTCTGGTCGGTGTCGCTCCACACATAATAGTCGCGCCACACGGAGCCGGGCTTCGCCGCGCGCGCCCGCTGGAACCAGGGATGCTGGTCCGAGGTGTGGTTGACCACTAGCTCGGTGATGACCCGGATGCCGCGGTCGTGCGCCGCCGCCACGAATTGGCGGAAGTCGCGCATGGTGCCGTAGGTGGGGTTGATGGCGGTGTAGTCGGCGATGTCGTAGCCGTCGTCGCGGAGCGGCGAGGGATAGAAAGGCAGGAGCCAGACGGCGGTGACACCGAGTTCCTGGAGATAGTCCAGCTTCTGCACCAGGCCGGCGAAATCGCCGACGCCGTCATTGTCGGCGTCGAAGAACGCCTTGATGTGCAGCTCGTAGATGACGGCGTTCTTGTACCAAAGTCGGTCGGTGCGATCGATCATGACAGCTCGAGGGGGTCAGGGAAGCGGGGGATGCGGCCTCGACAGCGCGCCTTGATAGGCGGAAGCGTGATGAAAAGTAAGAGGATAGAGCGTCTCAGGCCAGAGGGGATCGGTCCGCCGGCCGCTAGGCGGCGCCCAGCTTCTTGCGGACAAGCTTGACGGGGTCGTTGCCCGCCTCGGCGAAGGACTGGATGAAGCTGTCCCGCCAATGATCGAGATCGTAGGCTTCGATGCGCTGCCAGAGCCGATTGTGGCGCGCCCACCGCTCTTGGCGGGGCATGGTGAGGGCCCGGTCCAGGGTCCGGGCCATCTCGTTGATGTCGTGCGGGTTGATGAGGAGTGCCTCGCGCAATTGCTCCGCGGCACCGGCAAACCGGGACAGGACGAGCACGCCGGGATTCTGGGGCGCTTGGGCGGCGATATATTCCTTGGCGACCAGGTTCATGCCATCGCGCAAGGGCGTGACCAGGCCGACGGCGGCCTCCCGGTAAAGGCGCGTCAGAATGTCTTGCGGCACGCCGCGATGAAGATAGGTCACGGGCGTCCAACGCAAGTCGCCGAAGCGGCCATTGATGCGGCCGACCAGCCTCTCCACCTCCTCGCGGATCTCCTGATAGACGGGCAGCGTCTCGCGCGTCGGCGGCGCGATCTGCACGAGCCGCACACGGCCGCGATGCTCCGGGAATTCTTCGAGCAGCATCTCGAACGCGCGCAGGCGCTCGGGCAGCCCCTTGGTGTAGTCGAGCCGGTCAACGCAGATGATGGTCCTCATGTCCTCCCCGAGATCGGGAAGGATGGGCCCCTTGGCGCTCTCGGCCTCGGCAAGCCGGCGGAAGGCGGCCGAGTCGATGCCAATGGGGAATGCCGAGGCCAGCGTGGTCTCGCCTTGCGCCGCGATGCGATCGCCGCGGAGCTGCTCGCCGTCGAGCGAAGCCTGCACGTAGCGGCGGAAGTTGTCGCGGTCGGCGCCGGTCTGGAAGCCGACGATGTCGTAGACCATGAGCGCGTTGCCGAGCCGCTTCTGGCCCGGAACGGCGGAGAAGATCTCGGGCGAGGGGAAGGGCGTGTGCAGGAAGAAGGCGATGCGCGAGGTGCAACCCCGCCCGCGCAGCTCCTCGGCGAGCGGGATCAGGTGGTAATCGTGGACCCAGACGAGGTCGTCCGGGCCGATCAACGGCATCAGCGCGTCGGCGAACCTGGCGCTGACCTGGAAATAAATGTCGCTATGCCCCTCGTTGCACTGGGCCAGGTCGAGGCGATAGTGCAACGCGGGCCACAGGCATCGATTGGCGTAGCCGTAATAGTAGCCCTCGGCCTCCTCGGGCGTCAGATCGATGGTGGCGACGGTCAGCCCCGAAACAGTCTCGACCTTCGGGGCGGCGTGTTCCGCATCCTTGGCAACGTCGCCGCTCCAGCCGAACCAGAGGCCTTGGGAGGCCTTGAGCGCGTCGCCGAGCGCGACCGCCAAGCCGCCGGTCTGAAACTTCGCGGTGAAGTCCGCGACGCGGTTGGAAACGACGACCAATCTCCGGGTCTTGGCTGCCATCTCAAGCCCCCCGGAATTGGCAGCCGGCGCGGGATTGGCGGGCATGCCGACCTGCACGCTGGAGAAGTTCGACGCCATGTTTCATAACCCCTTCGGATGACGCCTCCATGTCCCTCCTCCAATCGAAGCGCCGAAGTTTAAACCGAAATTGTCGCGATGGGGTTCCTAACCTGATCAAAATTGTTCTAGGTCAAATGAATCGCGT
>CAYUTT010000249.1:0-3806 GCA_964447575.1 uncultured Methyloceanibacter sp. | reverse complement strand
AGATCGAGCGCCGTGACGATCCGGCCACGCAGGTTGAGGAGGCCGGCGACCTCCGGCGGCGCGAGCGGTACCGGCGAAAGGCCCTGGGGCACGAACACGTCGCGCACCCGTTCGAGCTTCAGGCCGAACAGCTGGCCCGCCGTCATCACCGTGACGAATCCCTCGCGCGCCTTCTCGTGATTGCCGCGACCGCTCATGCCGCCGTCCCCCAGCCCTTGAAGCAGTCCTGAAGCGCATGCATCAGGGTGTGCCGGTCGAACTTGCCGACCTTTGACGCGAATCGGAGATTCGCGCCTCAAGCACCCCGCAAAGCTTTGCGCGGCGATTGTCGGCGAGTCTTGGTTTACGTTTCCTTGACCGGCGCTGAGGATTGAGCCCCGAAGGGACGGATTTGTGGGCTTCAGGCCACTTTGAACACGACCTCTTCGCCCACCGCCTCGGCGGTTACGCTCATGCCTGCCGCGTCCGCCACCCGCTTCGCGTAATAGGGCTGCACCGAATGGGCATCGACCTCAACCCCGTCCCCGCCGGACAAAAGCGTTTTCACCTGGTCGTTAAGGCGCGCCGCCGTGCCCTTGGCACGAACCGTGAAGCCGACATCGGGGGGCGATCCGGCGATCTCGACGCTCACCGTGCCGCCGCGCGGCAGCGCCACCACCCCGAGCGCGACGAGATTGAGCAGAAGCTTGACCTTGTTCTTGGGCAAGGTCACGGCGGGTCCTTGCCACGAGACCTCGTGCTTGCCGCTTCCTTGCACGAAATCGCGTGCCACCTTCTCGGCGTCGCGAAGATCGATCTCCGCCCCTGCCGATCCTGCCGCACCGAACGCGAGCCGGGCGAATTGCAGCTTGGCGGACGCTTGGAACGCGCTCTTGCGGATCAGGTCCATGGCCGCCTCCCGCATCTCGGCGTCCGGCTCTTCGTCCAGCATCTCCAACCCGTTGGAAATCGCCGAGACGGGATTGATGACATCGTGACAGATACGGCTCGAAACGAGCGCAGCAAGCTCAAGATCGCCCAGTGCCGTCGGCTCTATCATGGCCAAATTCCTTCACTTCCGCTGACAACGCGGAGATGTCGTGGCCCCCGCAAATTTCTGTTACAGGAGGGGCGCAAAATCTCACGGACCGCCGCTCGCGCGAACGGGCGGTAAAACGAATCAGCATCCCTTTGGAGCATCTTGCCTTGTCAGCCCCAAGACAGACAACCGGGCTCGCTTCGGCTACGGGGCACGACTTCGATCTCGCCCGTGCCGCCGCTGTCCTGACCGATGCCGCCGCCAAGGCCGGCGCCGCCATCATGGCCCATTACGGGGATCCGGCGGAGGTCGAGACCAAGGCCGACGAATCCCCGGTCACCGCGGCGGATCGCGATTCCGAAACCATCCTGCTCGCGGCCCTGAAGCAACTGGCACCAACGATCCCGGTCGTCTCCGAGGAAACCGCGTCCGACCGGACGGCGCCGCTCGGGCCACGCTTCTTCCTGGTCGACCCCCTCGACGGGACGAAGGAATTCATCAAGAAGCGCACGGACTTCACCGTGAATGTCGCGCTGATCGAGAATGGCTATCCACGCTTCGGCCTGGTCTACGCACCCGCGCGATCCTTGCTCGCCGTCACTATCGTCGACGGCGTCGCGGTCGAGGCCGAGTTGCACCCGAACGAGGACGGCGCCGATCTCGCTTCGCTCAAGCAGACCCGCCTTCACGCACGGCAAGCCGATCCAAAGGCTCTGACGGCGCTCGCGAGCCTGTCTCACCTCGATCCGGAGACGGAGAAATTTCTCGAACGCCTCGGCGTCGCCGAGCGGTCAGGCGCAGGGTCTTCGGTCAAGTTCCTGGAGATCGCCCGCGGCCGCGCCGACGTCTACCCCCGCTTCGGACCGACCATGGAATGGGATACGGCGGCCGGCCAAGCGGTGCTCGAGGCGGCCGGCGGCCATGTGGTCGACGCAACGGGCGCGCGGTTCCGCTACGGCAAGACGGAGCAGGGCTTGCGCAATGGTCCTTTCATCGCCTGGGGCCGCACCGTCTTAACGGTCCGGTAACCGAGCCACCGTTTGGTAACCGTTTCGGTAAATGATTGCGGTTGCGGGGCCTGCCCCGCGGGCCGGCAGGGCACGCCGGCCTCCAAGCCCGAGGGCATAGTCATGCGTACCAGCACCACCGCGATTGCCGTGACGTCGGCGATCCTCTTCTCGTTCATCCATGTCTCGGCATCGTCGGCGCAGGACGCCCCGATGGTGATCACCCCCCAGCCTCAGGCTCAGCCCCAGACGCATGGGCCCTACGGCGCGGAGCCGAACATGCTTCCGGTCCCGCCTGCCGCATATCCCCAAGGCGGCTATCCGCAAGGCGGCTATCCCCAAGGCGGCGGAGCGGCCGAAACCTACGAGCCCGCCAGGGGCTTTGCTTCCGAGAAGCTGCCCGACAACAGCAGCGCAAGCACCTTCTCGATGGATGAGATCAAGGGCACCGGCCACCGCTTTTTCGGCAAGGTTTCGGTCGGCTTCGCCAAAGCGGTGGAATACGCCTTTCAGCGCTCCGGCCGCCCCAACGGCTATATCCTGGGCGAAGAAGCCGGAGGCGCCGTTATCGCCGGCCTGCGCTATGGCGAAGGCGTGCTCTACACCAAGGATGCCGGAGAGCACCGCGTGTTCTGGCAAGGGCCGTCGATCGGCTACGATTTCGGTGCCGAAGGCTCAAAGACCATGGTTCTGGTCTATAATCTTCACAACCCGGGCGACATCTACAACACATTCGCCGGGATCGACGGTTCCGCCTATATTGTCGGCGGTGTCGGCGTAACCTATTTGGCCCGGAACGACTTGGTTTTGGCGCCGATCCGCTCGGGCGTCGGCCTTAGGTTGGGCGCAAATTTGGGGTACCTGAAATATACCCGCCAGCCCACCTGGAATCCGTTCTAGATTGGCGCTAAGGAAGCTTGAGCCAAGGGTTTTGCGGCGCGCTTCCGGCGGCGCCCTATTCGTTTAGGCTTGCCCGGGGTTTGCTCGGGCAGCGTCGGAGAAGGTGGCGCCCGGGCGCCAATTCGGAGAACGCTGGCCTTGATGATCGAATGGTTCTTGTTCGCGGCGCTGGGCTTCTTCTTGGGATGCCTGCTCGCCCTCATACTGGCGCCCCCGCTGTGGAACCGCGCCGTCAAGCTCACCACGCGCAAGCTCGAAGCGACGATGCCGATGACGCTCGCCGACATTCAGGCTGACAAGGATCAACTGCGCGCCCAGTTCGCCATCGAGCTGCGGAAGGTGGAGGTGGCCCTCGACAAGGCCAAGGAGAAGGCCGCGCGCGAGCTGATCGAAGCCAACAAGCGCCGGGTCGAGATTCAAGTCTTGAACAACGACCTGGGAGGGGTCAAAGGCCAGCTCCAGGAGGCCCAGAACGCAAACCGCGTCCTCCAGCAGACCATCAAGCGCCGGTTGCCCGATCTCGACGCGAGACTCAAGGCGGCCAAGAAGGCGCTGGCCGAACTCGAGACCGTCAATGCCGAGCTCCGGAACACGGTGGCCTCGCAATCCGAGGCGCTCAAGATCGCGCGCGGCACGGTTCACAATCAGCGCGCCGATATCGACCGGCTGCGCCTAGCGCTCGAGAGCGGCAGCACGGCCTCCGGGCGGAGCACCTCCAAATCCGACGCCCGCGCGCTGGCCGAAAGCCAGCGCCTCACCGCAGAGCTGTCACGGACCCAAGAGGAGCTTGCCCGCGCAAAGACCGGCGCCGAGGAGATCGCCTTCCTGCGCCGCGAGCTGAGCCGGCTCGCCTCGCAGATCATGACCGCAACGCGGAACCA
>CAYUTT010000248.1:0-3814 GCA_964447575.1 uncultured Methyloceanibacter sp. | reverse complement strand
CTGCTGGCTCTTTACGATTTTGCGTCGACCGACGGCGACGTGGTGAAGGACCGATCCGGGGTCGGGATGGCGCTCGATTTGGAAATTGCCGATCTCGCAGCCGTGACTCGGCGGGAAGGTTCTTTGGAGATCCACAAGCCGACGGTGGTCCGGTCGCCCGGCCGCGCTACGAAGGTCGGCGACGCGGCGCGGATCTCGCAAGAGATCACGATCGAAGCCTGGATTCGCCCGTCCGAAAACCGGCCGGCTGGGCTGTCGACGATCGTGGGTATGGCTCCCAGGGACCGGCAGGCCAACTTCATCTTGAGCCAGGAAGATGACCGCTTAAATGCCCGTTTTAGGACGACCCGAACCGGAACCGAAGGCCGGCCGGCGTCGATCGTGCCTGCGGCGCCCCAGGCCGGAGATTTGACCCACCTGGTCTACACACGAGACCGCACGGGAAGGACGCGGGTCTTCCTTGATGGCAAGCGGGTCTTTGAAGACAATGTCCCGGGCTCGATGGCGGGGTGGGAACTCTTCCCGCTCGTTCTGGCGAACGAAATCCGAGGCGACAGCCCTTGGCTGGGCACGTACTATTTAGTGGCGCTCTACAGTCGCGATCTGCTGCCGCGGGAGGTGGAGCAGAACTTTCGGGCCGGGCCAGGCTTCCGGGCGGAGAAGTTGATTTCGGAAGCCGCCGGCAAGGAAGGCGGTCTGTTCGAGACGAAGGTAGCGCCATTGTTCTCGCGGAAATGCCTCGAGTGTCACGACGCGGCGACCAAGGGCGGCGGACTGGACCTGTCCGATCGGGAAGGGGCCTTTGCAAAAGGTTCCAACGGCGTGGTGTTGACACCCGGAGACGCGGGCGCCAGCCGGCTGATCGCGATGATCGAAAACAATTCGATGCCCATGGGACGCCCGCCGCTGCTCCGGTCGGAGAAGGCGCTGTTGCGCGAGTGGGTTGACGGCGGCGCGGAATGGACGCTCGATAAAATCGATCCCGCGATTCACAGCGCGCCGGAGAAGGCCGGCGATGCTTGGGTGCAACGCCTCACAGTTCCGGAATACGCCGCGAGTGTCCAGGGCTCGCTGGGTGTTGATGTGACGAAGGAAGCCGCCGAACTTCTGCCGCGGGATGAGCGCGCTGACGGTTTCCGCAACACAGCCTACAACCTGAATGTCGATCTGCGGCACGTGGGGGCTTATGCGCGTTTGGCCGAGATCATCGTCGGCAAGATGGACATGGAAGCTTTTGTCCGGAGTCACTCCGGCAGCCGGGAGCTTTCAAAGGAAAATCTCGAGGCCCTGATCACGAACATAGGCGCGAAGATTCTGCGCGGCCCGCACGAGGAAGACGAGCTCGCGATGTATCAGCGGCTGGCCGACGCCGTGATGAGCGCCGGCGGCGGCTTCGAGGACGTTGCGGCCTACATGGTCGAAGCGATGCTGCAGTCGCCGCGATTTCTTTACCGCTTGGAGAATCAGCGTGGAGATGGGACGGCGTGGCCCGCGGGCGAACACGAGCTCGCTTCGCGGTTGAGCTACATCGTCTGGGGCGCTCCTCCCGATGATGCATTGATGGCTGCGGCCGATGCCGGCAAGCTGCACGACCCAGCGGTTTTTGAGCGGCAGATTCAGCGCATGTTGGACGACCCTCGGGCTGTCGAGCGATCCTTGCAGTTTGTCTCGGAATGGCTGGATCTCGAGCGCCTCGACAGTTTGCAGCCGAACAAGCAAAAGTTTCCCGAGTGGGACCCCGCGGTTGCCGCCGACATGCGAGAGGAGACGCTGCGCTTCTTCCGGGAGGTTGTTTGGGAACAGAAGCGGCCGTTGACCGATCTGCTGAACGCGCAGTTTACCTATGCGACGCCACGTCTGGCGAAGCACTACGGGCTCGAGCCGAAGGCCGAAGGCTTTGCGCGCTACGACCTGTCGTCGACGCCGAGCCGAGGCGGCCTTCTGACGCACGGCAGCGTCCTGACGATCGGCGGCGACGAAGCTTCCATGGTCACGCGCGGCCTGTTTGTGCTCCATGAGCTTCTGTTTGGCAAAGTAGAGGACCCGCCGCCGGGACTCGACACGACGCCGCCTCCCATGAGCCCGGGACGGTCGCACCGCGTGATCGCGGAGGAACGGGTGAATAGCGTGGCCTGTGGCGGCTGCCATTCCAAGTTCGAACCTCTGGCCTTCGCGTTGGAGAAGTTCGACGGATTAGGCGGCTATAATGAAGTCGATGAGCACGGCAACGCCTTGCGGGACGACGGCCAGGTCCTCTTCCCCGGCGAAGCGGAGCCCGTCCCCTACAAGGCGGCGTCGGAGATGATGGACTTGCTCGCCCAGAGCGACCGGGTAAGGCAAAGCCTTACTCGCAAACTGGCTCAGTTCGCACTGGGCCGCCCGCTGGTGGCGGAGGACGAACCCGCCATCGCCGGGATCCATCAGCAAGCGCGGCAGGCCGGCTTCACGTATGCGAGCTTGATCACGGCATTGATTCAGAGCGATCTGGTCCAAATGACGCGGACGGAGCCTTTCTCCGAGCCGAGTTCCTAACGAGAGCGGAGGACGAGAGCATGAGATTCAAAACGATTAGCCGCCGCACGGTTTTGCGAGGCGCCGGAGGCGTCCTGGTTGGTCTTCCACTCCTTGAGGAGATGGCGGCCGCTCCGCCGGAACAGGCGGTTCCGGTCCGCGCGTTCAACGTCTTCTTCGGGCTGGGCATACCGGCGCCGCTGCAGGAGGAGGGTTACGAGGGCGTTCTCGAGCCGCTCAAGCCCCTGCGACACAAGCTCCTGATGATGCGGCACGTCGACCAGGTGCGCTCCGATGAGTCGGGGATCAATGCGCATTTCGATGGCGCCATCGCGGCGTTTACCGCCGAGCCGCCCAACGGCGAAGCGCGCTCGGGAGGACCCTCCATCGATCAGGTCATCCGCCAGACGTACTATCCCGGCGGACAGCCCAGCGGGGTCGTGCCCACGCTGATCGCCGGCACCTACTTTCGCCGCGGCCGCCTCGGCCGCTACGTCCACAGCTACGGCATGGACGGCGCCGTGGCCGCGAGCATGCAAGAGCGTCCGCGAGAGCTTTTCGACCGCGTTTTCGGCAAAATGCTGGTCTCCGATGCGCCGCCCGATGAGAAGCGCGACCGGCTGCGCCGTAGCGTCCTCGATTCGGTGGTCGGGCAGTACCTGTACTACACCGGAGCCACCTCGCCGCTGGGAGCCCAGTCTCGCGCCAGGGTCGCCGAGCACCTGGACCGTATTCGAGAGTTTGAACAGCGCGCCTTCCAGAGCAAGCAGAAAGACCCCAACGAGCCGCAACTGCCACCGCGGTCGCGGGTCCCCCACGAGGGCTACGCTGACCCCGGTGGCGAGGGCATCGATATGGATCTCGACCTGCTGATCACCGAGTGGCGCATGATGGCGGATCTCTATGCGCTCGCGGTGGAGATGGATCGCGTCCGCATCGGGGCGCTGACCTTTTTGGCGGCCGGGGAGCGGCTGCGCATCAAAGGGACCTACGAGTACGCGGGCCGCAAGATCTTCGAGTTCGACGACGGCCGGCAAAGAAACGCCTCTGGCGCAAATGGCTGTAGCCATGAATGGTGGCATGACTACAACCCGGAAAAAGAGAACGAACAGCTCCGCGCCCACGCCCACATGAAGATGCGCGAGGTAGCCTACTTCCTCAACCGTCTGGACCAGACAACCGAAGCGAACGGCAAGACGATTCTCGAGAATTCGATGATCACGGTGTCTACGGAATCCGGCGACGGCCGTCACTCGGACCCCAAGCGCGAGCTTTCCGGTGTGTTCCACGCCATCACGAGCGC
>CAYUTT010000247.1:0-3819 GCA_964447575.1 uncultured Methyloceanibacter sp. | reverse complement strand
AACGTCCCGCGCTCTTTCTGTTTCCGGTCTTACCGGCGGGGCGCCGCGTGCGGGCCAAATGCTTGACCGATGGCGCCGCGCCTGCGCTGGGGTCAGTGGTCTCGGCGGGCTCCTCTTGCGGTGCCTTGAGCGTTTGCGGCTTCGGATCTTCGCGCCGCGGCGGCTCTTCGCGCGTGGGCTCCTCGCGCCGGCGTTGCTCGGCCTTGAGCCGGTCGGCCAAAGTGGATCGTCTCGGCAAGGTGGGGGCTTCGTCGGACTTCCCTTGACTTCTGCCCCGCATCATCGCCTCGAGAGGGCCCTTGACTTCGTCCTTGTCTTCCGGCGTGGCTTTCCCGGAGGCCGACTTCGCTTGTTCCTGCGCCATCACGCGTCCCTCGCAACACAGACTTAGAACAGGAGGTCTGCGCCACCGACCCGGAACCCGCCAAAAGGCGGCGCATCGCGTCTCACGGGGCGCATCACTCCCGGTAAGAACTAACCGGAAGAGCCCCCGACGCTTTTCCCCCTCTCGCAACATCGTTAACGAATTTTTAGGCTTAAACAAAGCTGAATCGAGTGCTTCGGTTAACGGCCCATAAGCCGTTACAATTGCAGCACAAATTTGGGGCGAACAAGGGGCGAATCGCGTATCACTAGGGTCAGGCTGTGGCCCTTCGGAAACGATTTCCGGTTGCAGCCCAAGCACATAATCGTCTCGGGCTTTCCGCCCCCACAACAAGAATCCGTCCCAATCGGAGGTCACAAGCGACGCGCCCACAGGGATTGGAGGACAGCCTCATGGCGAGCGAACGAGCAGTGCGGAAAGTGCCCACGATGGACGATAGGCGTGAGCCTTCCTCAAGGCCCGTGGATCTCGTGCATCTGTCGCGCTACACCCTCGGCGAACGCGCCCTTGAGCGGGAGGTGCTCGAGCTCTTTTGCACGCAGTCCGTGCTCTATCTGGAGCAGCTCCGCGCAGCCATGTCGGACAAGGCCTGGAAGGACGCGGCCCATTCCCTGAAAGGGTCCGCCCGCGCCATCGGCGCCTGGCGCACGGCGCAAGCGGCGGAACGGGCAGAGTCCCTCCAAGGCGATGTCCTGCTGCAATTCCGCACCGTCCGGATCGCCGAGATCGAGGCTTCTCTTCGCGAGGCGGAAGCCTATATCTTGTCCTTGCTCAGGCAGCATTGACCGCAGGTTTGGCGGGATGGTGCTGCAAGGCACTGGAGTCTCAAAGTCAATTGCCCTATAGAGCACGGGCCGCGGGCGGGGCAGACCCTGTTCCGCGCTCTTCCTTCGGGCGCGCGTCGAACGTGCGAAGCCCGGCTCCCGAGATCGACCAAGGACTTAAGCCCGCCAACGTGATGGCCAGGATCACCTTTATTCAACCGGACGGAACCGAGAACTCAGTCGAGGCGGAGCCCGGCATGACCGTAATGGAAGCGGCGGTGAAGAATTCCGTTCGTGGTATTGCGGCGGAATGTGGCGGTGCCTGCGCTTGCGCGACATGCCATGTCTACGTCGAGGAGGAATGGCGCGAGGCGACCGGCCAGCCCGAGCAGATGGAGGAAGACATGCTCGATTTCGCCTTCGACATTCGCCCCTCCAGCCGGCTCTCCTGCCAGATCAAAGTCACTGAGGCGCTCGATGGCCTCAAAGTCCGGATTCCCGAAAAGCAATTCTGAGGCGCCATGTCAGAGGATGTGATCAAGACCGACGCGGTCATTATTGGGGCGGGCCCGGTCGGGCTGTTCGCCGTGTTCGAACTCGGTCTCGTCGACGTGAAGGCGCATGTGATCGATATTCTCGACAGGCCGGGCGGTCAGTGTGCGGAGCTCTATCCGGAGAAGCCGATCTACGACGTGCCGGGCCTGGCTATCGTCACCGGCCAGGAGCTGACCGACCGGCTCATGGAGCAGATCAAGCCCTTCGGCGCCGAGTTCCATTTCAGCGAGCGCGTCGAGACGCTCGAGCGCATCGACGGCGGCTTCCGCCTCGTGACCGACGCCGACACGGCGTTCGAGTGCAAGGTCATAGTGATCGCCGCGGGCGGCGGGTCCTTCACGCCGAAGCGTCCGCCGCTTCCCGGCATCGAGGCCTATGAGGGCACCTCCGTGTTCTACTCGGTGCGCAAGATGGATGCCTTCAAAGACAGGGACGTGCTGATCGTCGGCGGCGGTGACTCCGCGCTCGACTGGACGCTGAACCTTCAGCCCGTGGCCAAGTCGCTGACCCTGCTTCACCGGCGCTCGGAGTTCCGGGCCGCCCCCGCCTCGGTGCAGAAGATGCTGGAGCTGGTCGACAGCGGCGACGTCTCTTTCAAGCTCGGCCAGGTGACGGAGCTGCATGGCAAAGGCGGCCAGCTCACCGCCGTGACAGTGAAAGGCTCCGATGGCGAGACCTTCGAGCAGAAGGCCGACGTCATGCTTCCCTTCTTCGGGCTGACCATGAAGCTCGGGCCCGTCGCCAACTGGGGGATCAATCTCGAGGAGAACCTGATTCCCGTCGATACCGAGAAGTTCGAGACCAGCGAGCAGGGCATCTTCGCCATCGGCGACATCAACACCTATCCGGGCAAGCTCAAGCTCATCCTGTCCGGCTTCCACGAGGCGGCGCTCATGGCGCAGCAGGCCCACAAATACGTGCATCCCGACAAGAAGCTGATCTTCCAGTACACGACCTCCTCCTCGAGCCTGCAGAAGAAGCTCGGCGTGAAGTGACCGATTGAGTCCGTTCTTCAATTCTGACGAGGATATCGCTTGGGGAAAGGCAGGGTTACGCGAGTGAGCGGTAGATCGCCACTTCGTACGGGCTGAGCAGCCGCACCCTGAAGCGCTCGTGCGCGGGCAGATCCACCCGTGCGAACACGCCACTCGCATCGACGAGATCGGTGGCGATCGGATCGACGAGGACGAGATAGAACCGCCGCGGCTTGTGGCGGTACGACGTAACGATGTTGCTCAGGACCTCGGCAAACACTTCGCGCGAGAACGGGTTGAAGAAATAGTGGACGGCCTCACCCTCGGGCGGTCCCACTTGGCTCGCGTCTTCGAGCAGGCATTCCACGGTGCGGCAGCGCATGCGTGAGCGCGGATATTGCGCAATGTTCATCTCGGCGTTGTCGTGCAACTCCACGGCAAACTCCACTCCGGCCACCGCCGCGAAGGGATGCTCCGACGCGAGCAGCATCGCGCGGCCCTTGCCGGCGCCGTAGTCGACGAAGGTCAGCTTGGAGAAGTCGTAGTCGATCGCCCCGAGCGTCCATTCGAACAGTTGGCACGGCGTCGGCCGGTAGTCGTGACCATGCTCGCGGTTGGGGCTGTTGATCGTGAGACCCGACAGCGCCACGGGGTCCTTGGTGGGCACGAAGAACAGCTGCTCCTTCGGCGGGTCGAGCACACGCGCATGCAGCCAATGGAGAAACTCGCGATAATCCTGCTTCAGCCGCTCGGGACGCGCATGTTCCTTTAGCTTGGCGCTGGTACGGCCGATCTCGGGCAGCACGTTCTCGCGTCCATACACTGCGGCGCGCGAGAGGCTGGCTTTGGTTGCTTGCTTGGTTTGGTTCGAGGTCCTGTCGGCGAGCTGGGCGATGCGTCCTGCGAGACGTTCACGCCAAGCACTCCGGCTCGCCGCGACCGCGTTCGATGTCGCGCCCTTGGTCTGCGCCACGGTGCCCGCAGTCGTCGCGCTAGTGCGGCGAGGCGCCGGAGACGGATCGGCGGCTTGCGGCTCTCGACGATCCGAGTCGTGGGGTACGACCGTCATGGACAATTCCCCCTCATCTCATGCGCAAAGATTGGGCACCTTGCCGCATGAAGCAAGCGCTTTTTGGGCAAT
>CAYUTT010000246.1:0-3819 GCA_964447575.1 uncultured Methyloceanibacter sp. | reverse complement strand
CATGAAGCCGCGACGCATGGCTTCCTGCATGGCTGGCCGCAGCGCGTCGAACCGGGTGGCGCCGAGAGAAAGGCGCGCTTCGATCGCCGGCCGCTCTCGGACCGCAGCCGTGGTCAGCGTGTCCAGACCGAGGCTGATACCCGTCATGGCGTTGCCGAGAATCATGCCGAAGAGCGGAATGGCGTAACGTGGATCGAACCAGGGCTGCGGCTGAAGACTGCCCAAGAGGGCAACGAGGGTCAGGATGGCCGCCGCCAGGGTCATCGTCGCCGTGCCGAGCCCATAGCCCCACCACCCCTTGAGCGGACGCTTCTGTCGGGCAGAGACTTCGCGGCCCGCAAAGAGAACCATGACGAGCGCCATGGCGAGAATCCAGGGCAGGGAGGCAACGCTGAAGAGCAGAGTGAGCACCGCGCCGATGGCGCTTAACTGAACGACCATACGAACCGTGGCGATCAGCAGCTGACGTTCGATACCAAGGGAGAGCCACAGGGACAGGAGGCCGTTCAGCAGCACGAAGATCGAGACGGCGGCAACGTCCCAGACGCTGAGGCTGATGAAGTTCATGCGTCCTCGCTCAGCCGGCCATCGCGCATCGTATAGCGGCGGCTTGCAAGCCGGCAGGCTTGCGCGCCGCTATGGGTCACCAGGACGATGGCGGTGCCCTTGGCCTGCAGCTCCCGGATCAGCGCCTCGACCCTGCCCTCCGCTTCCGGGTCGAGGGTCGCCGTCGGCTCATCGAGCAGCAAGACAGACGGTGCGTCCTCGATGGCGCGCAACAGTCCGAGCCGCTGCTTCTCTCCAGTCGAAAGCCGCGCCACCTCCCAATTCAGGCTCTCCGGGGCCAAACCGACTTCCGATGCGCGCATCGCTGACTCCGTCACCGACTGAAAATGATCTCCCACGCGGTCGGCCCACCACGCGGCCTCTGCCGGCACAAAGCGAACCTGCCGGCGCCATTGCGGAGCGCTCATGGACTCACGAGACGCACTGCCAAATCGCACGTCGCCGCTGTTCGGATCGAGGTCGGCGATAGCCCGAAGCAGGACCGTTTTGCCCGAGCCAGACGGCCCGCTGACGGCCACGATCTCTCCGTCCGAGACAGTTAGATTGCAGTCGTGCAGCAGAGGTGAGCTGAGGGTTCTGACTGAAAGCGACATGCAAGCAATCCTGCTCATGGCTTCTTCGCGTCCGCGAAGGATTGAAGGCTTTGGACGAAGTTTCTGCCGGCTAAAGGACGTGGGCAGGAGCAGCACTAGTCCTGTCAATCGTCCGCCTCTCGGTCCTTTCTGAGGGCCTAGAGCAATGATGCATCTTCATCCGTTCAGGACGCCCAAGAAGTAAAGGCCGATGCCGGCCGCTGCGCTCGCCCCGAGTACGGTAAGGATGCCCAAACGCAGCCGGAACACAGCAATGAGTGCAGCGAGTGTCAGGATGGCAGCAGCTGGCTCGATCGTTCTGAGGATCGGCACATTCAGATGCATGCCGAAGCCGGTAAAAACTCGTACCTCGTCGAACAGCACATGGAGCCCGAACCACAAGGCGAGATTGAGAATGACGCCAACGACGGCGGCAGTAATCGCGGCAAGCGCCGCTGAGAGTGCTTTGTTCTCGCGCAGCCGCTCGACATAGGGCGCGCCCAAAAATATCCATAGGAAGCAGGGAGCGAACGTCACCCAAGTGGTGAGCAAGCCCCCGAGCGTCCCTGCTACCAGCGGGTGCAAACCTCCCGGATCACGAAACGCCCCCATGAAGCCGACGAACTGCGTGACCATAATGAGTGGCCCCGGAGTGGTCTCGGCCATGCCGAGCCCATCCAGCATCTCGCCCGGCGCAAGCCAGCCGAAGGTTTCAACTGCCGCCTGCGCTACCCAGGCGAGCACCGCATAGGCGCCGCCGAACGTGACCACCGACATCGCAGAAAAGAACAGAGCAATATCGGTAAATACTTTTCCCCATCCAAGCGTGGCGACAATGACCACGGTGGGAGCAAGCCAGAGAAAAAAGCAGATCGCCGACATGCGCAGGGTGTGAGCAGTGCTGGGCCTTGCGTGCGTCGGCACCGTTTCGCCGAGCACGCTGTCAGCGTCAGCGACATGTATTTTTCCGACCGCCCCGTGGCCGCCATTCGCTTTGAAAGCCTCCAACCCGGACCGCGATCCCAGAAAGCCGATCAGCGCCGCCGCGGCGATAATCAGCGGAAAGGGAACGCCGAAGACGAAAATGGCAACGAAAGAGGCGGCGGCGACCGCCACCATGGCCGGATTGCGCAGCGCACGACCGCCGATCCGATAGACCGCCTGGAAGACGATCGCCAGCACGGCCGCTTTGAGGCCAAAGAACAGGGCCTCCACGAAGCCAACATTTCCGTACAGGGCATAGAGCCAGCTCAGCACCATAATGGTGATGAGGCCGGGGAGGACGAAGAAGACGCCAGCGATGATGCCGCCGAGCGTGCGGTGCATCAGCCAGCCGATGTAGATGGCAAGCTGCTGCGCCTCAGGTCCAGGCAGCAGCATGCAGAAATTGAGGGCATGGAGAAAGCGGTTCTCGCCAATCCAGCGCTTCTCCTCGACGATGATGCGATGCATCACCGCGATCTGTCCCGCCGGCCCACCGAAGCTTAAGGCGGCGACTCGGATCCAGACCAGCAGCGCCTCTCGAAACGGGACCGAATGCCCGTACTTACTGCGTTCATCGCGGCTGTGCGATCCCGAAGGCGCCAGATCGATCTTGCCACCGCCCTCCTTGTCCCGACCGACCATCCGTTCCTTCCGTATCATCTATAACTTCCATATGATACATCTGTACCATAGACGTTCCCTGCTCCAAAATACAGAGGGCTCCCGTGGCCGCCATGACCGCACAAGAATCGCGCTGGCTGCTATTGATCCACCAGCTTCCGGCCAAGCCAGATTATCTGCGCGTCAAGATTTGGCGGCGGCTGCAATCTCTGGGCGCCGTCGCGATCAAGAAAGCAGTCTATGTCCTGCCTTGCAGCGATCAGACGCGGGAGGATTTTCAATGGGTTCGGAAGGAAGTGGAACAGGGCGGTGGCGAGGCATCAATTTGCGAGGTCCGCTTCGTCGAAGGCCTGAGTGATGAGCAGGTCGAGAGTTTGTTCAATGCTGTGCGTGACCAGGAATATGCTGCCCTAGCCGAGGAGCTTCGCGATCTCTCGGAGGACCTGTCGTCCGTGGGCGCCACCGAAGAGCAGCGGAGCGAACTCAGGCGGCAGATGCGACGGATGAAGAAGCGCTTTCAACAGATCGCCGCGCTCGACTTCTTCCGGGCGTCAGGACGTGGGGGCGTGGAGGGCCTCTTGTCGGCTCTCGAAGCGCAGCTGCAACCGACTGCCCCTGTTGAGCGGACCGAAAGCGGGCCCTTGGCGGTGGATCTCTACCAAGGACGCACTTGGGTCACGCGCCGCGGCGTTCATGTCGATCGCATGGCGAGTGCCTGGCTCATTCGCCGCTTCATCGATCCGGAGGCGCGGTTCCGCTTCGTCGCCGACCGCGGCTACAAGCCGAAGGCGAACGATGTACGCTTTGATATGTATGAGGCGGAACTCACGCATGAGGGCGAACTCTGCACCTTCGAGGTTCTGATCAAGCGTTTCGAACTCAAAGAGCGTGCCCTTAGGCCCATCGCCGAAATCGTCCATGACATCGACCTTAAGGACGCCAAGTTCAAGCGTGACGAGACTGCGGGTGTGGCGGCCGCCATTGCCGGCATCGCCTTGGGCACGCGCGACGATGCGGAGCGGCTTGCGCGGGGAGAACTGCTATTTGAAGGGCTTTTCCAGCACTTCACCGCCAT